>JBBPYI010000245.1:0-8746 GCA_038200075.1 Mycobacteriales bacterium | reverse complement strand
CGCTGCGCAGCCCGTCGACGCCGTCGAGCGGGTTGCGGACGACCAGCCGGCCGTCGGCGCGCCGACCGAGCGGTGCCAGCCGCCCGAGCAGGGTGCTGTAGACCTCGAAGGCCTCGCCGCGGGCGTACCAGCCGCTGCCGAACCACAACCCCGCGACCAGCTGCGCGACGCCGTAGAGAACCAGGAAGACCCCGACGGTGCGTGGCTCCGAACGCGCGGGCAGGACCAGCTCCAGCAGCACGAAGACGAACAAGGACACCGCAGCCGGCCAGTAGCCCAGCGCGGGCAGCCGGTCGACGGCCGGGGCGGGGCCGGTCAGCCGGGTCAGCCCGGCGTGCAGCGTGCGCAGCGGATTGACCACCCGCCAGACCGGGCCGAGCAGCAGGCTGACCGGGATGAGCCCGACCCAGAGCGTGATGTAGAGGGCGTACGGGGCGAGGTTGGCGCTGGAGCTCACCGGTCCGATGAGCGCGACGACGAACACCAGCAGGGTCACGGCCAGCACGAGCGCCCGCAGGATCCCGCGGGTCAGCGGGCTGTCCACGACGGTCTGGACAACGCCCGGGAGCGCGGCCCCGGCAGCGTCGCCGCGAAGCCTGGGGCTGCGCCAGAGCAGCACCAGCGCCAGGAAGCTGACGACGACCGCGAAGCCGGCGGCGTAGATCGCCAGCGTCACCGGCACGGGCAGGTCGGTGCGGCTGCCGACGCCGTGCGCGAGGACGGTCACGACACGCGCAGCTGGAACAGCGTCTGGCCCGAGCCCTCGAGCTCGACCTCGAAACCACCGGGGATGGTCGCCGTCAGCGGGATCTCGACAGTGCCCCCGGCCGGAACCTCGGCGTGCAGGTCGTAGCCGTGCACGTGCACCTCGTCAGTGGCGTCGCTGGTGACGCGGACGACGAGCTGCTCGCCGAGGCGGGCCGGCACCCGGCTGTCGACACCGGAGACTGTGCCTGCGTTGACGGTGGCGGCAACGACGCGGGGAGCGGGCAGGGCCGACGCGACCGAGGCCTCAGGGGCAGCGCCCGCGGTCGGGCCGGCTTCTGCTCCGCAGGCCGTCAGGGCGAGTGCGGCGGTCCCCACACAGACGGCTCTCCACATGCCCCGACCGTAGAGGACCGCGCAGCAGCCCGGTCAGGCCGGCTGGTCTGCCGCGCGCAGGGCGGCGGCGGATGTCGCACCTTGCGACAGGGGCTACGCGCCAGTGAAGCGGGCCTGCCGTCGCTCCACGAACGACAGGACGCCCTCGGCCGCATCGGCGCTGTCGAGCAGCGGCGGCAGCAGCGCCCGCAGGTGCTCGGCGGCGGCGGTCTCGGCGTCACCGCGCGCGGCGATCCGGGCGTTGGCCAGCGTGCCGTAGACGCCCAGCGGTGCCTGCGCCGCGACCAGGTGGGCCAGCGCGACCGCCCGGTCGAGCTGCTCGCCGGCCGGCACGACCTCCTGCACCAGTCCGATCCGCAGCGCCTCCGCCGCCCCGAACTCCTCGCCCGTGAGCAGCCAGCGCATCGCATTGCCCCAGCCGAGCTGGCGAGGGGCGCGTACGGTCGCGCCGCCGAACGGCAGGATGCCCCGCCCGACCTCGAGCTGGCGAAAGCGCACGTCATCGGCTGCGACGACGATGTCGCTGGCCAGCGCCAGCTCGATCGACAGCGTGAACGCGATGCCCTGGACGGCCATCACCACCGGCTTCGGGACTGGCGGCGCCCACAGCCCGAAGGGGTCGTGGCGGCCGGCTCCCGACAGCACGCCGGGACCGTTCTGCCGCACCGCGGGCAGCACCTGCGCCAGGTCCAGGCCGGCGCTGAAGTGGTCACCGTGTCCGAAGACGACGCCCACCCGCAGGTCATCGTCCTCAGCAAGCCGGTCGTACGCCTGCCCCACCTCCGTGATGACCGCCAGGTCCCAGGCGTTGCGCTTGGCAGGGCGGTCGACGCCGATCAGCAGGACGGGGCCGTCGGTCTCGACGGTGACAGAGCTCATCGCGCGATCGTGCCAGGTGCCCAGTCATGACGGGCCCCGGGAACGACGAAGGCCGCTCCCACGGGGGAACGGCCTATCGCTGATCTGCTGTGCGCGAGGGGGGAGTTGAACCCCCACGTCCTTTCGGACACACGGACCTGAACCGTGCGCGTCTGCCATTCCGCCACTCGCGCGAGTGCGGTCCGCAGGCTAGCACCCGCGGGGCGGGGTCCCCGGGCCGCAGCGCAGCCCGGATACGATCACCGTCCGAGGGGAAGGGGAACCGGCGTGGGAGTGCTGCAGCGCTTCGAGCGTCGGCTCGAAGGCCTGGTGGAGGGTGCCTTCGCCCGTGTCTTCGGCGGGGTGGTCCAGCCCGTCGAGGTGGCCGCCGCGCTGCAGCGGGAGGCCGCCGACAAGAAGCAGATCGTGGGACAGGGCCGGGTGCTGGTGCCGAACTCCTTCATCGTGGAGGTCGGCGCGACCGATCTCGAGCGCTTCGGTGAGTGGGACGCCCAGCTGCGCAAGGAGCTCGCCAGCATGGTCGCCGAGCACGCCACGGAGCAGGGCTGGTCGTTCGTCGGACCCGTCCAGGTGGCCTTCGAGCATGTCGAGGAGCTCGCAACCGGGGTGTTCCGGGTCCGCAGCACCGTCGTGGCCGAGACCAGCCCCGACCCCTTGAGCGGCGCCTACCGCGAGCCGAAGGCAGCCGTCGCCGGGTTGGCTCAGCCCCGGCTGATCATCCCGGGCAACCCCGAGCGGGTCGTGTCGCTGACCCGGCCGGTGACGGTCATCGGCCGGGGCGCCGAGGCCGATCTGCGCCTGCCGGACACCGGGGTCTCACGCGCCCACGCCGAGCTGCGGATGACCGACGGCGGCGTACGCCTGGTGGACCTGGACTCCACCAACGGCACGATGGTCAACGGCCAGCGGGTGCGCGAGAGCGACCTGACCGACGGTGACCGGCTCGACATCGGGGCCACCAGCGTCACCTTCCGAAGCGCAGGGGAGTAGTAGTGGGCAGCGCCCTGGTCGTGGCCCTGGTCAAGTACGGCCTGCTAGCCGTGCTGTGGCTGTTCGTGATCGTCGCCTTCCGGACCGTGCGCAGCGACCTGTTCGGTGGACGTACGCCCGCGCGGGTGCCCTCGGTCGCCACCGCGCCACGGGCGCCCGCGCCGGTCCCCGGCAAGCAGCCCCGCCAGCGCAGCCAGGCCCGCCGGCTGGTGGTGACCGAGGGGTCGCTGGCCGGCACCACCATCGGGCTGTCGGGCACGGTCGTGACGCTCGGCCGGGCCGACGACTCCACGCTGGTGCTCACCGACGACTACGCCAGCACCCGCCACGCCCGCCTGGTGCCGGGCGAGGGCACGTGGGTGCTGGAGGACCTCGGATCCACCAACGGCACATATCTGTCGGACGCCAAGGTCGTACGCCCGACGCCGGTGCCCGTCGGCCAGCAGATCCGGATCGGCAAGACCGTGCTGGAGCTGCGCCGGTGAGCCGATGACGCTCGCCCTGCGCTTCGCCGCCCGGTCCCACACCGGGCTGCTGCGCGACGGCAACGAGGACTCCGTCTACGCCGGTCCCCGGGTGCTGGCCGTCGCCGACGGGATGGGCGGGCACGCCGCCGGTGAGGTCGCGAGCGCCGTCGCGATCGCCGCGATCGCTCCGCTGGACGAGGACGCGCCCGCCTCGGACCTGCTCGACGTGCTGCGGGCCAGCGCGCTGGCCGCCAACGACCACCTGCGCGACATGGTCGTCGGCGACCACGCCCTGGAAGGCATGGGGACCACGCTGACGGCGTTCCTGTTCGCCGGCTCGCGCCTGGGGATGCTGCACATCGGCGACTCGCGGGCCTATCTGCTGCGCGACGGCGTGCTCGCGCAGATCACGCACGACCACACGCTGGTGCAGACCCTGGTCGACGAGGGCCGCATCAGTGAGGACGAGGCCAGCACCCACCCGCAGCGCTCGCTGATCACCCGGGCGCTGGACGGCCGCGAGGGCATCGAGCTGGACCTGTCGGTGCGCGAGGCCCGCTCGGGTGACCGCTACCTGCTGTGCACCGACGGACTGACCGGACCGGTCGGACGGCTGGAGACGCTGCAGGAAGCGCTGTCACTGCCTGACCCGCAGGAGGCCTGCGACCGGCTGGTGCAGCTGGCACTGCGCGGCGGCGGCCCCGACAACGTCACCGTCATCGTCGCCGACGTCGTCGACGCCCAGGGGCTGCGGGCCGGCGCACCGGTCATCGCGGGAGCGGCCGCCGAGTCGCCCCAGGCGCCGCCCGACGGGATCGCAGAGAGCTCGGCCGCGCGCGCGCGCACCGCCGAGGGACGCGACGTCGCGCCGGCCCCCCGCACCGCCGCTGCTCCCGTCGTGGGGCGACGCCGGAACCGGCGGCGTACGGCCCTGGTGACCGCCCTGGTCGCCGCGCTGCTGCTGGCCGGCGCCGGGTCGGCCTACGCCTATGTCCGCTCCCAGTTCTACGTCGGCGCCGACACCGACCAGGTCGCCATCTACCGCGGCGTCGCCGGGTCGGTGGCGGGGATCGCCTTCCACAGCGTCGAGCAGCGCACGGGCCTGATGACCGACCGGCTCGACCCGCTTGCACTGCGCCAGGTGGAGCGCGGCATCGTCGCCGACGACCTGGCCGACGCCGAGCGGATTGTCGACCGGCTGCAGCAGCAGTTCCCCGAAGGGTGCCAGCGCGACGTGCCGATCCCCAGCCCGAGCCCGTCGGCCATACCGTTCCCGTCCTTCGGTTCGTCACCGGCGTTCTCGGCACCTGTCCCGACGCCGGACCCCGCGCCGTCGCCCTCGTGCCCGGCCGGCACCTCGTGAGCGCCCCCACGGTCGCGCCGTCGTACGCCCCGCCCCGCCGCAACACCGAGCTGGCGCTCACGGTGTTCGCGGTGCTCATCGCGGTCCTGGCGTACGCCTCCGTCGGGCTGGCCGTCGACGGCCGTCTGCCGTCGGGCACGCTGGGCTACGGCGCGGGCCTGGGCACGCTGTTCCTGCTGGCCCACCTGGTCGTGCGGCGGGTGGCGCCCTACGCCGATCCGCTCATCCTGCCGTGCGTGGCCCTGCTCAACGGCCTCGGACTGGTCGTCATCCGCCGGCTGGACTTCGCCGCGGTCGACCGCGCCCGCCAGCTCGGCAACGCCCTGCCCGGCGGCGAGGCCCCCCGCCAGCTGGTGTGGACAGCGGTCGGGGTCGCGGCCTTCGCGGTGGTGCTGCTGGTCGTGCGCGACCACACGACGCTGCAGCGCTACACCTACACCGCCGCCGCGGCCGGTCTCGTGCTGCTGCTCCTGCCGGCGCTGCCGGTGCTGGGCCGCACCATCACCGGCGCCCGGCTCTGGATTCGCGTCGGACCGTTCACCGTGCAGCCCAGCGAGGCCGCCAAGCTGCTGCTGATCCTGTTCTTCGCCGGCTACCTGGTCGCCAAGCGCGACGTGCTGTCGCTGGCCAGCCGCCGGGTGCTGGGGCTGGACCTGCCGCGGGCGCGTGACCTCGGACCGGTCCTGCTGGCCTGGGCCGCGAGCCTCGCGGTGCTGATCCGCGGCAAGGACCTGGGCAGCTCGCTGCTGTTCTTCGCGCTGTTCGTCGTCATGCTCTACGTCGCCACCGAGCGCACCAGCTGGCTGGTCATCGGGATGGGGTTGTTCGTCGGGGGGGCCTACGCCGCCTATCTGCTGTTCGCCCACGTGCAGCGCCGCGTCGACACCTGGCTGGACCCGTTCGCCGACCCCGACCGCAACGGCTTCCAGCTGGTGCAGTCGCTGTTCGGATTCGGTACGGGCGGGCTCACCGGGACCGGACTCGGCGAGGGCCGCCCCGGGACCGTGCCGTTCGCCAGCACCGACTTCATCATGGCCGCGATCGGCGAGGAGCTCGGCCTGGTCGGGGTGATGGCGGTGCTGCTGCTGTTCTTCATCATCGTCGAACGCGGGCTGCGGGCCGCCCTGTCGTGCCGTGACTCCTTCGGCAAGCTGCTCGCCGCCGGCCTGGCGTTCTCGCTGGCGCTGCAGGTCTTCGTCATCGTCGGCGGCGTGACCGGCCTGATCCCGCTAACCGGCGTGACGCTTCCCTGGCTGTCCTACGGCGGCTCGAGCATCGTCTCCAACTGGGCGCTGGTGGCGATCCTGCTGCGCGTCAGCGACGCCGCGCGCCGACCGGCTCCCGCGCCGGTCACACCGGACATCGCCCGGTCGGCCCTGCAGTCGGCGCAGACCCAGGTCGTGCGGCGGCCCACCGCGTGAACCGCCCGCTGCGCAAGGTCGCCGTCGCCTGCCTGCTGCTGTTCGGCCTGCTGCTGATCAACGTGAACTACGTCCAGGTCGTCAAGGCCGGGCAGTACCGCGACGACCCCCGCAACAGCCGGGTCCTGCTGCGCACCTATGAGCGCGAGCGCGGTCCGATCGCGGTGATCGAGCCCGGCGGAAAGCGTACGGCGGTGGCCGAGTCGACCAAGACCGACGGCCCGCTGCAGTTCCTGCGCACCTACCCCGGCGGTCCGGCGTACGCCCACGTCAGCGGCTACTACAGCTTCATCTACGGGCGCACCGGCATCGAGCGCAGCGAGAACCGGGTGCTGGCCGGCGACGACGACCGGCTGGCCTTCACCCGGCTGTCCGACGTGGTGACCGGCCGCGAAGTCCAGGGCGGCTCGATCGTCCTGACGATCGACCCGGCCGCCCAGAAGGCCGCCTACGACGGGCTGACCAGCCGTGGATTCAAGGGCTCGGTCGTGGCCCTGGACCCCCGCAGCGGGGCGGTGCTGGCGATGGTGAGCACGCCGTCCTACGAGCCGTCGCGCCTGTCGTCGTTCGAGGCCAGCAAGATCCGCAGCTACTACCAGGAGCTCAACGGCGCCAGCAACGACCCGCTGCTCAACCGCACGATCGCCCGCACCTACCCACCCGGCTCGACCTTCAAGGTCGTCACCGCTGCGGCGGCGCTGTCGACCGGCGACTACACCCCCGAGACCCGCATCCCGTCGCCGCGCCAGCTCGACCTGCCGCAGACCAGCCGCAACCTGTCGAACTTCGGAGACAGCGCCTGCTCGGGTGACACCTCGACCTTGGCCGACGCCCTGCGGATCTCCTGCAACACCGCCTTCGGCGCCCTCGGCCTGCAGCTCGGTCAGGACCGGCTGCGCGATCAGGCCGAGAAGTTCGGCTTCAACGACGACGGCTTCACCGCTCCGACCTCGGTCGCGACCAGCGTCTTCCCCACCGACCTGAATCCGCCGTCGCTTGCGTTCTCCGCCATCGGGCAGTTCGAGGTGCGTACGACGCCGTTGCAGATGGCGATGGTCGCCGGGGGCGTCGCAGCCGGCGGGAAGGTCATGCGGCCGTACCTGGTCAAGGAGGTGCAGGCTCCCGACCTGTCGCTGCTGGACCGGGCCGAGCCCGAGCTCTACCGGCAGGCCGTGAGCCCGGAGGTCGCCGCCCAGCTGACCTCCATGATGCAGCTCGTGGTCGCCAACGGCAGCGGCACGAGGGCGCAGATCGACGGAGTGACCGTCGCCGGCAAGACCGGCACCGCCCAGGGCGCGGCCGGTGCGGCGCCGGACGTGTGGTTCATCGGCTTCGCGCCCGCCGAGGACCCGCAGGTCGCTGTCGCCGTCGTCGTCGAGGACGGCGGTGACCGGGGTACCTCCGGCACCGGCGGCGCCATCTCGGCCCCCATCGCCAAAGAGGTCATCCAGGCGGTGCTGCGCCGATGACCACCAACGCCTCCGTCTCAGCGGTGCTGGCTGACCGCTACCGGCTCGACGAGCGCATCGCCACCGGCGGGATGGGCCAGGTCTGGCGCGCCACCGACACCGTGCTCGGCCGCACCGTCGCCGTCAAGACGCTCAAGCCGGAGTACGTCGGGGACGCCGACTTCCGGGCTCGCTTCCGCGCCGAGGCCCGGCACAGTGCGCGACTGTCGCACCCCGGGATCGCCTCGGTCTACGACTTCGGCGAGGCACCGGAAGGTGCCTTCCTGGTCCTGGAGCTGGTCGACGGTGAGCCGCTGTCGACGGTGCTGCGCAGGGAGAAGGCCCTGCCGCCGGACCGGGTGCTCGACCTGGTCGCCCAGACGGCCGCCGCGCTGCAGGCCGCCCATGACGGCGGCGTCGTGCACCGCGACGTCAAGCCCGGCAACCTGCTGGTGCGTCCCGACGGCGCGGTCAAGGTGACCGACTTCGGGATCGCCTCAGCCACCGACGCCGTGCCGCTGACCCGCACCGGAGAGCTGGTCGGCACCGCTGTCTACCTCTCACCCGAGCAGGCGGCGGGCCACAGCGCCGGACCCGCCAGCGACCTGTACTCCCTCGGCGTCGTGGCCTACGAGTGCCTGGCCGGTGTGCGTCCCTTCACCGGTGAGCAGCCGGTGGTAGTGGTCCTGGCCCACCTGAACCAGGCGCCCCCCGCGTTGCCACCGGATGTCCCGACCCCGGTGGCGGAGCTGGTGATGCGGCTGCTCGCCAAGGACCCCGCCGACCGTCCCGCCAGTGCCCACGACCTTGCGGCCGAGGCGACAGCGCTGCGCGGCCGACTGCAGGACGGACCGGATGCGCTGCTGCCGGTCGCCCCCCCGACCGCTGCCCGCACCGAGGTGTCGGCCGCCCCGACCACCGCCCTGCCGCCCGCTGCGGGTACCCGTCGCCTCCCGCTGCGCACGGCTGTCCCAGCTCGGTCAACCGGCGACCGCTCCGCCACCGGCACGGCAGCCCGTCCCGGAGCCACCGCGCAGACTCAGCGCTGGGCCGTACGCGGGATCGCCGTCCTGCTTG
>JBBPYI010000244.1:0-2190 GCA_038200075.1 Mycobacteriales bacterium | reverse complement strand
CACCTGGGGCCGACCGGCGCCCAGCGCGGTGAGCCGCCAGCCCCCCTCGGCGCGCTCGACCAGGCCGTGCGCGAGCAGCGGCGGCAGGACCTGCTGCACGGTCAGCACGCTGACGCCGGCGTCTCGGGCCAGCACGGCGACCCCTGCGCCCTGCCGGACGGGGACCGCGTCGAGCACCCGGCGCACTGTGACCGGCAGCGCATCCCTGGTCGTCTCGGGCCCCCGACGCTGTCCGACCGCGTCAACCCCGAGGCCGCCGACCACGTCCAGGACGTCGGCGGCGCAGGTCACGCAGACCGCCTGGTTGCGCAGCTCGGTGTGACAGCCGGCCGACATCGGTGAGGTGACGGGACCGGGGACCGCCATGACGTGTCGGGTCAGGGCGCGAGCCCGGGCCACGGTGGCAAGCGACCCGCTTCGATCAGCTGCCTCGACCACCACCGTCCCGAGCGACAAGGCCGCGATCAAGCGGTTGCGGATCAGGAAGCGACCCCGGGTCGGGTGCGAGCCCGGCGGCAACTCGGACACGATCAGCCCCCGCTCGGCGATCTGTGCGATGACCCGGTCGTTGCCGCGGGGGTAGGCGACATCGACGCCACACGCCAGGACCGCCGTCGTCGGCGCGGCCTCGGCCGCCAGCGCTCCGCGATGAGCGGCAACGTCGATGCCGTACGCCCCGCCGCTGACCACCGTGCAGCCGCCCTCGGCCAGCCCTCGCGAGAGCTCGGTGGCCACGGTGGCGCCGTAGGAGGTCGCGGCCCGGGCGCCGACGACGGCCGCCGACCGCTTGACCACCTCGTCCAGCCGCAGCCCGCCCCGGACGTAGAGCGCGAGCGGCGGCGGCTCCAGCTCGCCGGCGGGCCAGGTCAGCCGATCGGCCGGCCACTCGTCGTCACTGGGGGTGACCAGCCGGGCGCCGCACGCCCGGGCCTGGTGCAGGTCGCGGGCGGGGTCGTAGCCCCGGGCCCGGGCGGATGCAGCCGCGGTGAGCGCGACGCCCAGCCCAAGGCCACCTCGACCGCATCTCAGCGCCTGCCAGATGGTCTCGGCGCCGTGTCGCTCGACGGCCACGGCCAACGGTGGATAGCCCGCCTCGACGACGTGCAAAAGCCCGGCCAGGGCCAGCCGGGCGCTCATGCCGCCCTCAGGACCGAGGTGCCGAGCCGGAAGCCGAGCGCGTGGGCCACGTGCTCCGGCCCCGGCGCCCCGGAACCCTGCAGGTCGGCCAACGTCCAGGCCAGGCGCAGGACCCGGCCCAGCCCGCGGGCGGTGAGCTGACCCCGGTCCAGCGCCTGCTCGGCCTCGAGGGAGGCGGCCCGGCTGACCGGCCAGCGGCGCCGCAGCTCGACCGCCGGCACCTGGCCGTTGGTGCGCCACGGGGTGCCGGCGAAGCGCGCTGCCGCCGTCTCCCGCGCACCGGCCACTCGAGCGGCAACGGCAGCGCTGGACTCGGCCAGGCCCCCGTCGGCCAGGACCTCGGCCCGCGTGATGCGTGGCACCTCCACGTGCATGTCGACCCGGTCCAGCAGCGGCCCGGACAACCGGGCCAGATAGCGCCGTCGCACATCTGGCGGGCAGGCACAGCCCTGCTGCTGGGCGCAGGGGCAGTAGTTGGCGGCCAGCAGGAGCTGGAACGCCGCCGGGTAGACCGCCGTCCCCCCCACCCGGGTGATGGACAGCCGCCCGCTCTCCAGCGGCTGGCGCAGCGCGTCGAGCACCCCGGCGGCGAACTCGGGGGCCTCGTCCAGAGACGAGGTCACGTAACCTAGTAGACTACCGGCATGCCTGTCGCCGTCTACGCACGTATCAGCAAGGACGATGACGAGCGGGCGCTCGGCGTGGCTAGGCAGACGGCTGACTGCCACGCGATCGTGGCCGTGCGCCGCTGGACCGCGGCTGAGCCGTACACCGACAATGACCTGTCCGCCTTCAAGGCGCAGGTACGCCGGCCGGCCTTTGAGCGGATGCTGCAGGACCTCAAAGTCGGGCTGCTGGATGGTCTCGTCGTCTACGACCTAGATCGACTTGCAAGGCAACCTGCAGACTTGGAGCGCATCCTGAGCATTTTCGACTCGCGTCCAAGCTTGCGCTTCGCGACGGTGCAGGGCGACCTGGACCTCATGTCGTCTGACGGGCGCACCATGGCGCGAGTCCTGATCGCATTCGCCAACAAGAGCAGCATGGACACCT
>JBBPYI010000243.1:0-2231 GCA_038200075.1 Mycobacteriales bacterium | reverse complement strand
GAACCCCGACCTGCCGATGGCCTACCGCGAGCTGCTGCCGCCCGGGTCGACGCCCCGCCGCGTGAAGTCGCTGGCGTACTCACCGTCCTGCTTCCTGCTGCTGGCCGGCTCGACGCAGGCCTACACCAAGACCGCCCACCACAACATCCACTTCGGGCGGTCCTGGCGCGGGGTGTTCGACGAGCTCATCGACAAGAAGCAGCTCATGAGCGACCCGTCGATCCTGGTCACCGAGCCGACGCACAGCGACCCGACGCTGGCGCCCGACGGCAAGCACATCTACTACGTGCTGCTCCCCACCCCGAACACCAGCGCCGGCATCGACTGGGACGTCGTCGGCCCGCGCTATCGCGACGAGGCGGTCGCCCGGCTCGAGGCGATGGGCTACGTCGGCTTCGGCGACGCCATCGAGGTCGAGGACGTGACGACACCGGCCGACTGGCAGCGCCGTGGCATGGAGCAGGGTGCGCCCTTCGCGGCCGCCCACTCGTTCCTGCAGACCGGGCCGTTCCGGCCGACGAACCTCGCGCCGAAGGTCGAGGGCGTCGTGTTCGCCGGCTCCGGCACGCAGCCGGGCGTCGGCGTGCCGATGGTGCTGGTGTCCGGGCGCCTGGCCGCCGAGCGCATCCTCGGCAAGGACAAGAGCTACCGCAGTCGGGCCATGGGCCTGGCCCTCTAGCGTCTGCGCCATGACCTCCCGCCGGCTGCTCGTCGCCGGCACGCTCGGAAGCGCACTGCTGGCGCTCGGCGCGACGGGCGTCGGGGCGCTGCCTGACGGCTCGTGGGGACTGCTGCGCGGGCACACCGCCGTCGCCCTCGGGATGTGCGTCGCGGGCCTCGGGCTGCTCGCGCTCGCCTGGTGGCAGCTGCGCGCCGCGGACGCCCCCGTGCTGCTGCGGGCTTCGGTCCTGTGGTCGCTCCCGCTGCTGACCGCTCCGCCGCTGGGCAGCCGCGACCTCTACGCCTACGCCGGGCAGGCTGCGCTCGTGGCCGCCGGCCGCGACCCGTACACCGAGGGGCCTGCGTCGCTCGGCGGACCGCTGGCGGCCGGGGTCGACGAGGTGTGGCAGGACTCCCCCGCGCCGTACGGCCCGCTGTGGCTGTGGCTGGCCGGCCTGGTCGTCCGCACGACCGGCGACCACGTCGTGCCCGCGCTCATCGGCCTGCGGCTGCTCGCCGTCATCGGCGTCGCGCTCACCGGGTGGGCGCTGCTGCGGCTGGCACCGGGCAGCGGGCGGGCGCTCTGGTTGGGGGTCGCGAACCCCCTGGTGCTCCTGCACTTCGTCAGCGGCGGCCACAACGACGCCCTGATGGTGGGCCTGATGGCGGCCGGGGTGGCCGTCGCCTTCACGGTGCACGCGCGGTGGGCCCTGGTGGCCGCCGCCGCCCTGGTCACCCTGGCCGCCCTGGTGAAGGTCCCGGCGATTGCCGCGCTGGCATACCTCCCGCGCGCCGTCCCCGGCTGGCGGCCGCGCGTCCGCGCAGCCGTGGTCGCCGGCGCGACCGCGCTCGTCACCGCCGTGGTCGTCTCCTACGGGACCGGTCTCGGCTGGGGGTGGCTGGGCACCCTCGACGCCGGCCGCGCGCGGCTGTCCCTGTTCTCGCCGCTGACCGGCCTCGGCCTGGCCGTGGGGGCCCTCGACGCGGTGCTGGCTGCGGGTCTCCTCCTGGCGGCTCTCCTGTGCGTCGGGCTGCTGCTCGTGGCCGACCGCCTCGGGCCGGTGCACGCCCTCGGTCTGACGCTGCTCGGCGTCTCGCTGCTGCTGCCCGTCGTCCAGCCCTGGTACGTCCTGTGGGGCGTCTGCCTGCTGGCGGCCGTCGCCGGGTCGCGCGCCGCCGCGGCCCTCGGCGCCGGTTGCCTCGTGTTGTGCGTCCTCGTCGCGCCGAACGGGCGTAACGTCATCCGACCACCGTTGTACGGCGTTCCGACCCTGCTCGCGGGGGCCGTCGCAGCCGCGGTGCTGCGCGCAGGCAGGGCATCGGCCGGCGACGTCGAAACCAAGAGCAACCCGACACGCTGGAGTGATCCATGACCCGCAGCACCGCCCGCCTCTGGCTGACCACAGCCGTCCTGGCCGCCGCCGGCACCGCCGTGGCCGCGACCGCCGGCGCCACCCCCGGCTCGACCAGCGTCCAGCGCGGCGCCCAGAGTGTCCCGATCCCGTCGGTGACCAGCGACAACGTCAAGCAGATCGCCGGGATCCCCGAGACGGCTGCGATCAGCATGGAGT
>JBBPYI010000242.1:0-6679 GCA_038200075.1 Mycobacteriales bacterium | reverse complement strand
CGCCCACGGCCTCGCCCACGGCCTCGCCGACAGCCTCGCCCTCCGGCGGAGCCGTCGTCTGCCCTGACGGCCTGGTCAGCCTCACGACCCCGGACAACCCGCTGATCTTCCTGTGCGTGTCCGTGCTCCCCGACACCATCACTCCGGCGCCCGGCCCGTGCCCCGCGGGCGCATTCACGGTGACCATCCCGGCTGAGCCGGTGCTGTTCGCCTGTGCCACGCTCGGCCCGGGTCAGGCTCGCACCGCGTAGCCACCAGCAGAACCGACCGCTCCGCGGTCCAGCGAAGGGGCCAGACCTGAGGGTCTGGTCCCTTCGTCGTGTCTTGAGAGGCGGCGCGCGGACCCGGCCCATGGCCCTAGCCGGCAGCGGACCTAGCTCGCTCAGGACGTTTCTGGAAGTGGGTACCTGTCGGGTTGCCGTACAACTGCTCGCGATGCGCGCCTTCTCCCCACAGCGCTGGCAGCCGTGGCACGGACCGTCTCGACGCGGTCACGACGAACACAGCCCGCTCCGACAGCGTCTCGCGCCGGTCCTATAGGGCTGACGGGCCGTCGCTGGTAGGGCTCTCCAGGCCCACCGTGACGACGTACGGCCGAGCGTGCCGGGCCGCTCGGAGGGCTTCCTCCGCGAACAGCGGAGTGCGTGACCGAGCAGGGGCAGGCTGCCGGGGGCGTGGTGGGCGAACGCTCGCTCTGTGTCACCACACTGGGTGATGCAGCCCCGCTGCAGCATCGGCCGCTGAAGCCGCCCGGGAAGCGCCAGCGTTCGGGCTCCCCACCGATGCAAGCAGGGCCCCGGGAGCGCAGCGAGGGTCGCCTGGACCTAGTCCTGCTCGAGCCGCTCCATCAGCGCCTGATGCTCGGCCGTGATGGCGGCCGGCAGCTGGTCGCCGAACTGCGCGAAGTACTCCGGCATGAGCGCGGCCTCTTGCTTCCACACCTCGGTGTCTACCGAGAGCAGCAGGTCCAGGTCGCGGTCGGAGATCTCCAGGCCGTCCAGGTCGAGCGCGTCCTTCGTCGGCAGCACGCCAATGGGGGTGCGTACGCCCTCGGCGGTGCCCTCCAGCCGCTCGACGATCCACTTGAGCACGCGGCTGTTCTCGCCGAACCCGGGCCAGAGCCACGTGCCGGACTCGTCCTTGCGGAACCAGTTGACGTAGTAGAGCTTGGGCAGCTTGTCGGCGTCGGCGCCCTCGCCGATCTCGAGCCAGTGGGCCATGTAGTCGCCCATGTTGTAACCGCAGAACGGCAGCATCGCGAAGGGGTCGCGACGCAGCTGGCCGATCGCCCCCGCGGCCGCGGCGGTGGTCTCGGACGAGACCGTGGCGCCGAGGAAGGTGCCGTGCTGCCAGTCGAAGGACTCGGTCACCAGCGGGACGGCGGTGGCGCGTCGGCCACCGAACAGGATCGCCGAGATCGGGACACCCTTGGGGTCCTCCCACTCGGGGGCGATCGTCGGGCACTGGCCGGCGGGGGTGGTGAACCGGGAGTTGGGGTGGGCGGCAGGCGCGTCGGACTCGGGGGTCCAGGCGTTGCCCTTCCAGTCGGTCAGACCGGCCGGCGGCTCGTCGGTCAGGCCCTCCCACCAGACATCACCGTCGGCGGTCAGCGCGACGTTGGTGAAGATGCTGTTGCCGGTGAAGGTCTCGACGGCGTTGGCGTTGGTGTCCTCACCGGTGCCGGGCGCCACACCGAAGAAGCCGGCCTCAGGGTTGATGGCGTAGAGCCGACCATCCTCGCCGAAGCGCATCCAGGCGATGTCGTCGCCGACGGTCTCGACGGTCCAGCCCGGGATCGAAGGGGTGAGCATCGCCAGGTTGGTCTTGCCGCAGGCGCTCGGGAAGGCGGCGGTGACGTACGTGGCCTCACCGGTCGGCGGCGTGAGCTTGAGGATGAGCATGTGCTCGGCCATCCAGCCCTCGTCGCGCGCCATGACCGACGCGATGCGCAGCGCGAAGCACTTCTTGCCGAGCAGGGCGTTGCCGCCGTAGCCGCTGCCGTAGGACCAGATCTCGCGGGTCTCGGGGTAGTGGACGATGTACTTGGTGTCGCTGCACGGCCACGGCACGTCGGCCTGACCGTCAATCAGCGGGGCGCCCACGGTGTGCACGGCCGGCACGAAGAACCCGTCCGTGCCGATCTGCTCCAGAGCCGCAGTCCCCATGCGGGTCATGATCCTCATGCTGGTGACGACGTACGGGCTGTCGGTGATCTCGACGCCGAGCTGGGAGATGTCGCCACCCAGCGGGCCCATGCAGAACGGCACGACGTACATCGTGCGGCCGCGCATGCAGCCCTCGAACAACGGCTTCAAGGTGGCGCGCATCTCGTCCGGCGCCATCCAGTTGTTGGTCGGACCGGCGTCCTTCTCCTCTGCCGAGCAGATGAAGGTGCGGTCCTCGACGCGGGCGACGTCCGACGGGTCGCTCTTGGCGTAGAAGCTGTTGGGGCGCTTGGCCTCGTCGAGCTTGATGAAGGTGCCCTGCTTCACCAGCAGCGCCGTCAGCCGCTGCCACTCCTGCTCCGAGCCGTCGCACCACTCCACCTTGTCGGGCTGGGTCAGCGTCGCGATCTCGCGCACCCAGTTGACCAGGGTGGTGTTGTTGGTGGGGGCCGCATCCAGACCGGGAATGGTGGACGTCGTCGTCATGGCTTTTGCCTCTTCCGTCGAGGTGCTCCGGACCGGGGCATGGGGTAGGACTGCGTTGTCCGGACGAGTAGGGGGATGTTACCCAGCAGGCGTTTGTCACACCCTGTGAGATCAGGCACCTCGATGGAACGCAGGAGATACATGCACGAGACCAAGGTGGCCGAGTTGACCGCCGTCCTGAAGCCTCGACTGCGCGGAGTGCTGCACGAAGCGGGCTTCGCCATCTCATTGATCACCGGTACGGCGCTGGTCTGCCTGTCCGACGGCGCCCGCGCACGGACCGCCGCCACCGTCTACGCCGTCAGCGTCGCGCTGCTGTTCGGCACCTCGGCGGCCTATCACCGCGGCCCGTGGACCGGGCGGTCGAAGGCGCTGATGAAGCGGCTCGACCACTCGATGATCTTCATTCTCATCGCCGGGACCTACACCCCGTTCGCCCTGCTGCTGCTCGAGGGCACCGCGCGCTGGGTCGTCTTCGGTCTGGTGTGGGGCGGCGCGGTCGCCGGCGTGGTGCTGCGCAACGCCGTCCGCCGTCCCGCGCGCTGGCTGTTCGTCGGGATCTACCTCCTGCTCGGATGGACGGCGCTCGGCGTGCTCCCCCAGCTCGAGGAAGCGGGCGGCATGGCGGTGGTCGTGCTGCTGGTCGTCGGCGGGCTGTTCTACAGCCTGGGCGCGATCGTCTACGCGATGAAGCGCCCGAACCCGTCCCCGAGCTGGTTCGGCTTCCACGAGGTGTTCCACGCCTTCACCCTGCTGGCCTTCGTGACCCACTACCTCGCGGTGTCGTTCGTGACCTACGGCGCGACCGTCGCCTGACCCGCTCGCACTCCGAGCTGGGTCGCGAGCCGGCCGGCGTCGGTCGTCGGCGCCTCGCAGACGAACTGCCGGCAGACGTACGCCGCGCCCGCCGGCCGGTCATCGGCCAGCGGACCGCCCGTGACCACGACGGCGCCGGGCGAGGTGGCCAGCCGTGCGACCGCCAGCAGGTCGGGGCGGTCGAGCACCACGACCTCCGCGGGACCGGCGAGCAGCGCCTCGCCCACCGCGGCCGCCCAGCCGGCGAAGCGGGCATGGCGGCCCATCAGGGGCGCGACGGTGGCCAGCGCCTTCTCGGCAGCCTCACGGAGGTCCTGCCTCCCGGTCATCGCCGCACAGGTGAGCAGGGCGCCGGCCGCCGCGGCCAGCCCGGACGGGGTCGCGTTGTCGGTCGGGTCCTGCGGTCGGCGCACGAGCTGCTCGGCGTCGTCGGCGGTGTCGAACAGCCCGCCGTTGCCGTCACCGAAGTGCGCAAGCACGACCTCCAGCAGCGCCTCGGCGTCCGTCAGGCGGCTGAGGTCACCGGTCGCGCTGTGCAGCGCCAGCAGACCCTCGGCGACGTCGGCGTAGTCCTCCAGCACCCCCGCGTTGCGCCCGGCCCGGCCGTTGATGGACGTGCGCAGCAGCCGGCCGTCGGCGGTGTGCAGGTCGCGCAGCAGGTCGGCGCAGGCCGCCGCTGCGGCCACGTAGTCGGGCCGGTCCAGCAGCACGCCGGTCTCGGCCAGTGCCGCGATCGCGAGGCCGTTCCAGGCGGCGACCACCTTGTCGTCACGGCCGGGCTGCGGACGCCCGGCGCGCACCTCGAGCAGGCGGGAGCAGACCCGCGCGTACCGCTCAAGGTCGTCGGGCTCGAGCAGCCGCTGCAACGTGCTGGCGCCGTGCTCGAAGGTCCCGGCCTTGGTCACCTCGAACTGCTCGGCTGCCCATGCGCCGTCCTCGTCGCCGAGCGCGTCGGCCAGCTGCGCGGGTGTCCATGCGTAGGTCAGCCCCTCGACCCCATCGGTGTCGGCGTCCAGAGCCGAGGCGAAACCGCCCTGCTCGGTGCGCAGATCGCGCAACAGGAAGTCGGCCGTCTCGAGGGCGACCCGGCGGGCCGCGGGCGAGCCGGTCGCGCGCCACAGGTGCGCGTACACCCGCAGGAGCAGGGCGTTGTCGTAGAGCATCTTCTCGAAGTGCGGCACGACCCAGTGCGCGTCGACGCTGTAGCGCGCGAAGCCCCCCGCGAGCTGGTCGTACACCCCGCCGGAGGCCATCGTGCGGCAGGTGTGCTCGACCAGCTCCAGCCCCTCGCCCGTCCGGGCGTGGTGGCGCAGCAAGAACTCCAGCACCATCGACGGCGGGAACTTCGGGGCGCCACCGAAGCCACCGTGGATCCCGTCGTAGGAGGCCTTGAGATTGGCGTACGCCGCGTCGAGCACCTCCGCAGTGACCGCCGCGGTCCGGCCGACCGAGGTGCGCGAGAGCCGCTCCACGACGTCGGCGCCCGCGGCTTCGGCGTCCGCCCGACGGGTCTGCCAGGTGCCGACGATGGACTCGAGCACCTGCCGGAAGCTCGGCATGCCGTGCCGCGGCTCGACCGGCCAGTAGGTGCCGCAGAAGAACGGCTCGCCCTTGGCGGTGAGGAAGCTCGTCATCGGCCAGCCGCCGTGCCCGGTCATCGCCTGCACGGCCTCCATGTAGACCGCGTCGACGTCTGGCCGTTCCTCCCTGTCGACCTTGACGTTGACGAGGTGGGAGTTCATGTAGGCCGCGGTCGCCTCGTCCTCGAACGACTCGTGGGCCATCACGTGGCACCAGTGACAGGCCGCGTAGCCGATGCTCAGCAGCACCGGGACGCCGCGTCGCTCGGCTTCGGCGAACGCCTCCGGGCCCCACTCCTGCCAGTCGACCGGGTTGTCCTGGTGCTGCAGCAGGTACGGGCTGGTGGACGCGGCAAGGCGGTTCGGCATGCCCCCATCCTGCCCGCGGGCCGCCCGGTGGCCGGGCAGACTGCTGACATGCCCGGGCCGCTGGTGGTGACGTCGGCGTGGAGCGTGCCCGAGGCCGAGCTGTCGTGGCGGTTCTCCCGCTCCTCCGGGCCGGGCGGTCAGAGCGTCAACACCACCGACAGCCGGGCCGAGCTGTCCTTCGACGTCGGGCGAGCGACGTCAGTGCCGGAGCACCTGCGCGAGCGGGCGCTGAGCAGGCTCGGCAACCGGCTGGTCGACGGCGTCCTGACGATCGCGGCCAGCGAGCAGCGCAGCCAGCTGCAGAACCGCGAGGCAGCGCAGGCGCGCCTTGCCCAGCTGCTGCGCGAGGCGGTTGCCGCGCCGCCGAAGCAGCGCCGCCCGACCCGGCCGACCCGTGGGTCCAAGGAGCGGCGACTGGAGGGCAAGCGGCAGCGCTCACAGCTTACGCGCGACCGCGGGTCGCGCGGCGAGGACTGAGTCAGCCTCCGTTGCGGGGCTTGTCGTCCGCCGGCGGCGGGAACTCCTTCGGCAGCTTCTTGAGCCGGCCGTTCATGTTGCGGATGAGCAAGACGGTCGCGACAACCATGAGCAGCACGACAAGCAGCCCGAGCGGGCCCGCCGAGACGCGACTGGAGTCCACGGTCTGCGCCAGGATGATCATGCCGACACCCGATCCCGGACGCCGGCGAACAGGTCGTTCTCAGGGAGCTCGGTGTCGATCAGAGAGCGGGCCAGCTGGAAGTCCTCGTAGGGCCAGGTCTCCTGCTGCAGCTCGATCGGGCAGGAGAACCAGCGGCCGGTCGGGTCGACCTGGGTGGCGTGCGCGATCAGCGCCTGATCGCGCAGCGCGAAGTACTCCGAGCACGGCACCGACGTCGTCAGGCGCTCGGCGTCACCAGGCTTGTCCTCCCACTTCACCAGCCACTCGGCGTACGGCGACTCCATCTTGGCCGCGAGCATCGCGGTGTGCAGCTTCTCGAGCCGGCTCTTGTGGAAGGTGAGGTTGTAGTACAGCTTGAGCGGCTGCCAGGGCTCTCCCACGTCGGGGAAGCGCTCCGGGTCCCCGGCCGCCTCGAAGGCCGCCATCGACACCTGGTGACAGCGGACGTGGTCATCACATGCGGCCGCTCGCGCCGCACGACGTCGACCAGCGTCCGGGTCTGCTCCTCCAGGTTGCCCACGCCGAAGCAGCCGTCGGGCAGCGGCGGTAGCGGGTCGCCCTCCGGCAACCCGGAGTCCACGAACCCGAGGAAGATCTGCCGT
>JBBPYI010000241.1:0-5971 GCA_038200075.1 Mycobacteriales bacterium | reverse complement strand
GCGACGAGGGCGCCGAGGAGCGACTGGAGATCCTCAACGACAAGGAGGGCGTGTGGCGCTGCCGCACGACCTTCAACTGCACCGACGCCTGCCCGCGCGGCATCGAGGTCACCAAGGCCATCCAGGAGGTCAAGCGCGCCCTGATCTTCCGGCGCGTCTGAACCCCCGCACACCCAGCACCACCAGCACCGCGCCGAATGCCATCGAGACGACAGCGAGCGTCACGTGCACGATGAGGTACGCCGTCGGCCCGGGCGCGAACGCCCGGTCGTCGGTGGCGATGACGCGGACGAAGTTGGGCCAGACCAGCAGAGGCCACAGACCGGCGAGCACGAGCAGGACAGCGGTACGACGGGTCAGGAGCACCCTGTCATCCTGCCCGGTGTGGCGTCCACGCGCTCCGCGTACGCCGCTGTAGCGTCCTGGCCACCATGCCGATGATGCCGCGCAGCACTGCCCCCCTGCTCGCCCTGCGAGGGCTGGCCGCGATCGCGGCCGTGACCGTGTCGACGGCGCTGACCGTGTCGACAGCGCTGGCCGGGCCCGCTGCCGCCGGCGAGCCGCTCGGCGGTCCCCGCCTGACGGGCACCGGCGTCGTCGTGGACGCGGCCGCGCCGGCCCCCCCGCAGATCGCCGCGCAGAGCTGGCTGGTGGCCGACCTCGACACCGGACAGGTGCTTGCGGCCAAGGACCCGCACGGCCGCTTCGCTCCCGCCAGCACGCTCAAGACACTCACCGCCCTGACGCTGCTCCCGCGCATCGCCCCGGACCGGCGCCTCGTGCCGACCTTCGACGACGTCAATGTCGACGGCAGCAAGGTCGGCGTCGTGGAGCGGGTCGCCTACCCCGCCAGCGAGCTGTTCAGCGCGCTGCTGATGGTCTCGGGCAACGACGCCGCCAACGTGCTCGCCACCGCCGCCGGCGGGCAGGAGGTCGTGGCCGCTGCCATGAACGACCGCGCCCGCGAGCTCGGCGCCCTGGACACCCACGCCGTCAACCCGCACGGCCTGGACGCCACGGGCCAGACCAGCTCGGCCTACGACCTGGCGCTGCTCGGCCGGGCGGCCTTCGCTGACCCCGACTTCCTGCGCTACTCCCAGACGCGCAGCGCCAGCGTCAGCGGACCAGGCGGCAAGCGGATCGACATCGCCAACAAGAACCGGATGCTGCGCACCTACCCCGGCATGATCGCCGGCAAGAACGGCTACACGATCGCCTCGCAGGCCAGCTACGTCGGGGCGGCGCAGCGCGACGGGCACCGCATCGTGGTGACGCTGATGAAGTCCACCCCGAAGGTCTTCGAGGAGGCCACCAAGCTGCTCGACTGGGGCTTCGTGGCCGTGGCCGGAGGGGCGGCCCCGATCGGCGAGCTGGTCCCGACCGCAGCCGTCGCCGTCGAGCTGCCGGTGGTCCCGGCCAGCCGCACCTTCGGGCCGGTCACCGGCCTGGCCGCGACGAGCGACGACAGCACCCCCCTGCCCGTCACGCTGGCCGGGATGGGCTTGGCCGCTGCGGCCCTGCTCAGCGTCCGACACCGACCGCGTACGCCCGCCGCACGACGCGCCGCTGCCAAGCCCCCTGCGCAGCGGCCGGCGCCCCAGCAGCCGGGTCGTACGCCCGTCGGGGTGCGCCGCGCGAGCTAGCGCTTGAGCAGGCCCTTGAGGGTTCGCAGGACGTGCAGCAGCACGGCGGTCAGCACCATCCCCAGGGCGCCGGCGGTGAACTGACCCGCTTGCCGGGTACGCACCTCCCCACGCACAGGCGCCGGACGCCCAGCGACCGGACGCTGGGCCACGGCCACCGAGCCGCGGGACTCCTGCTGCTCCTGCTGCTCAGCGAAGCCCTGGACCGCCGCCGACAGCGGGCTCGGTGCGCCGTCCTCCTGCAGGGTCGGCGGGTCATCCGGGTCGTTGTCCGCGAACTCCGTCGGGATGCCGGCCTGTTCGGCGATCTCGACGTTCGCGGTTCCCGAGGGCTCCACGTCGGAGTCGTAGGGCGCCGTCACGGTCCAGGCCGCGCACAGCAGCAGCAGCCGCGAAACCAGGTTGATCCAGACCAGGAGGCCGACGATGACGGCGAACGTTCCGTAGATCGGGTTGGCCGTGGTGCGTGCGATGTAGAAGGCACCGACCTGCTTGAGCACCTCGAACAGCACGGCCGCCAGCACCGCCCCCCGCAGGATCCGGCGCAGCGGGGTGGTGACCTTGGGCAGCCGCCAGAACAGGTAGAGGAACAGCAGCGTGCTGGCCAGCAGGCCAAGGGCGACCCCGACGACGCTGGTGAGGACCGCTGCCGGGCCGGAGTCCGCCAGTCCCACCAGGCGCAGCGCGGAGCCGGTGAACGCTCCGGCGGCAGCAGACACGCCGACCGAGACCACCACGGTCGCGCCGAGGCCCGCCAGCACGACGATGTCCTTGAGCTTCTTGACGACCAGGTTGCCCGCCTTGACGTTGTGGTGCCACATCGTCCGGATGGCTTCGCGCAGCGCGTCGACCCAGCCCAGGCCGGAGTAGAGCAGGCCCACCAGACCGATCAGGCCTGCCGCACCGGCCTTGCGGTTGTCGGTCAGCAGGTCGCGCAGACCGAGCTGCTCGGCCAGCCCGGGCGCGTAGCCGTCGACCTGCCGCACCACCGTGCCCACCGCCTCGTCCCCGAGCGCGTAGCCCAGGATGGAGGCGGCTAGGGCGAGCAGCGGGAAGAACGAAAGGAAGCCGAAGAAGGTCACGGCAGCGGCCTGCCGGTCGCCGGCATCGGCGCTGTAGCGCTGATAGGCCCGGACGAGGTGGTCGAAGCCGGGGCGGGCGTCGCGGGCGCTCTCCAGCAGGGCCTTGGGGTTCATGAGCGGCTCCTTACCCGACGACCGGGCGGTCTACCGGTGACCGTCGGGCTCGGCCGGACCGGGCAGCCCGCCGCGGCCGAAGGGGAAGTCGCGCTGCGGCCGCCAGACCCCGACGCGGTCCTGCTCGAACAGCGTGAAGCCCCACACCTGGAACCGGGCGTCGAAGTCGGCCAGCGCGTCGTACGCCTGATCCAGCGCGGGCTCGGGGAGGTCGTGGGCGACGGTGACATGCGGGTGGTAGGGGTAGCTGAGCTCGCCTGCCAGCGGCCCGCTGCGGACCTTGGCCTGCAGCCGCTCGCAGTCGGCGATGCCGGCTGCCAGGCTGGCGAACACCACCGGTGAGACCGGCCGGAAGGTCCCCGAGCCACGCAGGTGCAGCGTGAACGGCTGCTCGCCGACCGCCACGACCCGCAGGTGCTCCTCGACCTCTTCGATGTCGGTCTCATGCAGCGAGGTCGGGGGCAGCAGCGTGACGTGCGGGGGGATGCCTGCGGCATTCGGGTCGCCGAGGCGCTCGCGCCAGCCCTGCAGCTCGCCGTTCCAGGGTTCGGGGATCCCGACGGCCACGCCGACGTCGCGGCGCGTCACGACCGACCGCCGGTCACGACAGCGGCTCCAGCAGGCCCACACGATCGCGTACGGCCGTCATGGTGGCGAGGGCGACCGTACGGGCGCGGGTCGCCCCGTCGGCCAGCACCCGGTCCAGCTCAGCCGGGTCGGCGATCAGCTCGGCGTACCTCTCGCGGACCGGCGCGAACTCCTCCACGACGGCCTCGGCCACCACGCTCTTGAGATCGCCGTAGCCGCGTCCGTCGAACTCGGACTCCAGGGCCGCGATCGGCCGACCGCTCAGGACCGACAAGATGGTCAGCAGGTTGCTCACGCCGGGCTTGTCGGCGACGTCGAAGCGCACCTCCCGGCCGGTGTCGGTGACCGCGCTCTTGACCTTTTTGGTGAGCGCCTTGGGTTCGTCGAGCACCCACAGCGTCCCGGTGCCACCCAGGGACTTGCTCATCTTGCGGACCGGGTCCTGCAGGTCCTTGATGCGGGCGCCCTCCTTGCCGACGTAGGGCCCCGGCATGGTGAAGGTGTCGCCGTAGCGACTGTTGAAGCGCTGCGCGAGATCGCGGGTGAGCTCCAGATGCTGGCGCTGGTCCTCCCCGATCGGGACCGAGTCCGCCTGGTACATCAGGATGTCGGCGGCCTGCAGCACCGGGTAGGTGAACAGACCGACCGATGCCCCCGAAGAGGAGGAACTGCCCTTGTCTTTGAACTGCGTCATCCGGCTGGCCTCCCCGAAACCGGTGAGACAGCCCAGCACCCAGCCGAGCTCGGCGTGCTCGCGCACGTGGCTCTGCGCGAAGACGGTGCTGCGGGCAGGGTCGACACCCATCGCGAGCAGCTCGGCTGCGGCTCCGCGGGTGCGGTCCCGCAGCGTCGCCGGGTCCGGCACGTCGATCAGGGCGTGCAGGTCGGCCAGGAAGAAGAAGCACTCGGCCTCGTCCTGCATCGCCGCCCAGTGCTTGACCGCGCCCAGGTAGTTGCCGAGTTGGAACCCCACGCCGGTCGGTCGGATGCCCGACAGGACGCGGGGCCGGGGGGTGGGCGGGCGGTTCTCGGACATGACCTGCATCCTGTCACCGTGGAGATCTGGGACGTCGTCGTGGTCGGTGCCGGCCCCGCGGGCAGCGCTGCTGCCCTGGCGGCCCTGCGCGCGCGACCGGACGCGTCCGTGCTGCTGGTGGACCGGTCGGACTTCCCGAGGGACAAGTCCTGCGGCGACGGCATCGCGCCGCAGGCCCTGGACGAGCTGGCCCGGCTCGGGGCCGCCGACGTGCTGGCCGACCGGGTGCCGATCCACCGGCTCCGGCTGCAGGCACCCGACGGGACGGTGGTGGCGAGCCGCCTGACCCGCCCGGACTTCGTGGTGCCGCGCACCGTCTTCGACGCCCGCCTGGTGGAGTCGGCCGTACGCCGCGGCGCGGTCCTGCGACGCCATACGGTGCGGCGGGTGGAGGTCGGCAGCGACCTGGTGGTGGTCGACGGTGAGATCGGCGCCCGGGTGGTCGTCGGGGCCGACGGCGCCAATGGCGTGCTCCGTCGGCAGCTCGGCGTGCCGCGGCAACCGGCGACCGCCGCCGCCGTCGCGGTGCGTGGCTACGCTGCCGCCCCGCCAGGTGAACCCGAGCAGGTCATCGTCATGGCGGCCCGCGACTGGCCGGCGTACGCCTGGTCGTTCGCCGCCGGTGACGGCACCGCCAACGTCGGCTTCGGGATGCTGCTGCCGTCCCTGCGGGCGGCGCCTCGGGGCGGGAAGGCCGAGCTGCACGGCCGGCGGCTGGAGATGCTGCCGGGGATCTCCCCCAAGCGCCTCATCAGCCATCACCTGCCGCTGTCGACCTGGCGTCCGCGCCAGCCGCCGGGTCGGGTGCTCCTGGCCGGCGATGCGATGTCGCTGATCAACCCGCTGACCGGTGAGGGGATCTTCTACGCCCTGCTGTCGGGCCGGCTGGCAGGGCTGGCTGCGGTCGGGGCTGCGGTGGACCCCGGCAGGGCGTACGCCGCGGCCCTGCAGACCGAGCTCGGCCGGCATCTGCGCCACACCTCGCTGCTCGCGCGGGTCACCCGGCGCCCGGGCGTCATCGACGCAGGGGTGGCGGCCGCCGGTGGCTCGCCGAAGGCCTTCGAGGCGCTGGCCGAGCTGGGCCTGGGCCGTGGGCTCATCACCCCCGGCCTGGTCGGGGGCCTGGCCCGCTCGGTGCTCAGCCCTCGGCGAGGGCGGCGTGCAGCAGCTCTGCCTCGCGGGCCGAGAGCTTCATGACCATCTCGGCGATGAACGTCTCGGCCTTGCCGCCGATCAGCGGCACCGGCACCTTGGCCTCCCCCGCGATGGTGTAGCGGCTTCCTGTCGCGGTCGGCTCGAGCAGCAGCGTGCCGCCGAGCTTGGCCGGCGTCCCGGGGATCACGACCGCCCAGACGCCGCGGCGTACGCCCTCGATCGCAGGGCCCCAGTCGTCGGTCTGGACGACCCGACCGTGGTTGTGCAGGAAGCGGTCCAGGAAGCCCGGGCCGCCCTGGGGCAGCTCTCGGGAGAGCACCAGAGCGAAGCCGCCGTCCGGGCGCTCGGTGCGG
>JBBPYI010000240.1:0-6695 GCA_038200075.1 Mycobacteriales bacterium | reverse complement strand
CGTCGGGCTGCCCCGCACGGTGGCGCGGGTCGAGGACGGCACCGACTGGCGCGCTCTGTCCGCCGCGCCCGGCACGCTCGTGCTGCTGGCCGCCGCCGGTGACGTCGCGAAGTCCGCGGCAGCGCTGGTCGAGCACGGCCGCAAGCCCGGCGAGGCTGTCGCGGTCACCGCCGCCGGCACCACCACCGATCAGCGCACTCTCGTCGGCACGCTGGACACCATCGAGTCCCGCGCCGCCGAGCTCACCGGTCAGGTCGTTGTCGTCGTCGGCGACCCGGTCAAGCGCCTGGATCGGCTGTCGTGGTTCGAGTCCCGGCCGCTGTTCGGCTGGCGTGTGCTGGTGCCCCGCACCCGCGACCAGGCAGGCGTGCTCTCGGCGCAGCTGCGGTCCTACGGCGCCGTGCCGGTGGAGGTGCCGACCATCGCGGTCGAGCCGCCCCGCACGCCCGCGCCGATGGAGCGGGCCATCAAGGGCCTGGTCGACGGCCGCTACAGCTGGGTCGCGTTCACGTCCGTCAACGCCGTCAAGGCGGTGCGCGAGAAGCTCGAGGAGTACGGCCTGGACGCCCGCGCCCTGGCCGGGGTGCGCATCGCTGCGGTCGGGGACACGACCGCGCAGGCGCTGCTCGACTTCGGGATCAAGCCGGACCTGGTGCCGAGCGGGCAGCAGTCCAGCGAGGGCCTGCTGGCCGACTGGGACGAGTGCGACGACGAGGTCGACCGGGTGCTGCTGCCCCGCGCCGACATCGCGACCGACACCCTGCTGGCCGGGCTGAAGGACCTGGGCTGGCAGGTCGACGACGTCACGGCCTACCGCACCGTGCGGGCCGCCCCGCCGCCCGCCGAGACCCGCGAGGCGCTCAAGGGCGGCGGCTTCGACGCGGTGCTGTTCACCTCGAGCTCGACGGTGCGCAACCTCGTCGGGATCGCCGGCAAGCCGCACGACACGACGATCCTGGCCTGCATCGGCCCGCAGACCGCCGCGACCGCCCTCGAGCTCGGCCTGCGCGTCGACGTGCAGTCCGAGCGGCCCGACGTCGCCACGCTGGTCGAGTCGCTCGCGGCCTTCGCCGCCGAACGACGCGCCGCCGCGCTGCCGGAGGCCGCGCCGCTCCCGAGCGCCGCCCACCGTCGCAAGATGGCGCGGGCGGCGGCCGCGGCCAAGCGATGACGGGCGCCTTCCCGGCCGTCCGGCCACGACGACTGCGGCGTACGCCCGCGTTGCGGCGCCTGGTCGCCGACGTCTGGGTACGCCCGGCCGACCTGGTGCTGCCGGTGTTCGTCAAGGAGGGCATCGACGCCCCCGCGCCGATCGCCTCGATGCCCGGGGTCGTGCAGCACACCCGCGACTCGGTCAGGAAGGCAGCCGCCGAGGCTGCCGCGGCCGGTGTTGGCGGCATCATCCTGTTCGGGATCCCGGCGGTGAAGGACGCCCGCGGCTCCGGCGCCGACGACCCGGCCGGCATCGTCCAGCTCGCGCTTGCCGACGTCGTGGCCGAGGTCGGCGGGGACCTCGTCGTCATGACCGACCTGTGCCTGGACGAGTACACCGACCACGGCCACTGCGGCCTGCTGACAGCCGCAGGCGAGGTCGACAACGACGCCACCCTGCTGCGCTACGCCTCGGCAGCCGTCGCCCAGGCCCGCGCCGGCACGCAGGTCGTCGCGCCCAGCGGGATGATGGACGGCCAGGTCGCGGCGATCCGGGCGGCGCTGGACGGCGACGGCTTCACCGAGCTGCCGATCCTGGCCTACAGCGCGAAGTACGCCTCCGCCTTCTACGGCCCGTTCCGTGACGCCGCCGAGTGCGCGCCGCAGTTCGGGGACCGCTCGGCCTACCAGCAGGACGCCGGACGGTCCGCCGACGAGGGCGTCCGCGAGGCGCTGCTCGACCTCGCCGAGGGCGCCGACGCCGTCATGGTCAAGCCGGCCGGCGCCTACCTCGATGTGCTGCGGGCCGTGGCCGATGCCGTCGACGTGCCGGTCGCGGCCTACCAGGTGTCGGGGGAGTACGCCATGGTCGAGGCCGCCGCCGCCCACGGCTGGATCGACCGGCAGCGGATCATCCTGGAGACGCTCACCGGCATCCGCCGGGCCGGCGCCGGGATGGTCCTGACCTACTGGGCCACCGAGGCCGCCGGCTGGCTGCGCGACTGATGGCTCGGATGCCGGCGTGATCGGTCCGCTCGCCGTTGCCATCGCGGCCCTGGCGCTGGTGCTGGCCGTCGCCGGCGGGGTGCTGGCCGCGCGCGACCTTCGTCCCGGCAAGCCGTTGCTGCAGGGCGTGCTGCTGCTGCAGCTGCTCCTGCTCGTGCAGGGCGGGATCGCGCTGGTGAAGGTCGTCGGCGACCAGCGGCCGGACCAGACCGCGGCGTTCGTCGGCTATCTCGCCGTCTCGGTGATCATGATCCCGGGCGGGCTGGCGCTGTCGTTCGAGGAGAAGAGCCGGTACGGCACGCTGGTGCTCGCCGTCGCCTGCCTGGTGACGGCGGTGCTCCAGGAGCGCCTAGGCACGCTCTGGTCGACCGTCGCGTGAGCACGGAGCTGGGCCGCGGACCCGGACGGCTGCTGATCGCGGTCTACGCCACCTTCGCGATCGCCGCCTCCTCCCGCGCCGGACTGCAGCTGGCCACGGCCTTCTCCGAGGCGCCGGTCGCCTATCTGCTGTCAGCCCTGGCAGCCGCCGTCTACATCGTGGCGACCATCGCCCTGGCCCGGTCGGCCCGGCGGCTCGCGACGTACGCCTGCGCCTTCGAGCTCGTCGGGGTCCTTGTCGTCGGGACGGTGTCGTTGCTGGTGCCGAGCGAGTTCCCCGACCAGACGGTCTGGTCGGCGTACGGCCTGGGCTACGGCCTGGTCCCGCTCGTGCTCCCCGTGCTCGGCCTGCTCCGGCTCCGCGCCACCGCCCCCGGTCGCGCCGGGAACCGCGGCTAGCCTGCCGGCCATGAAGCAGCTCCCTGATCCGCTCTCCGCCGAGCAGGCCGGAGCCGACCTGCGCGCGTTCGTCGACGCCTCACCGACGCCGTTGCACGCTGTCGCCGAGATGACCCGTCGGCTGGCCGACGCCGGGTTCAGTGAGCTGTCCGAGCTCGACCGGTGGGAGCTCGCACCCGGAGATCAGCGCTACGTCGTGCGCGACGGCGGCAGCGTGGTGGCCTTCCGGGTGGGGACCGCGCCGCTCGCCGAGGCCGGGGCCAGGCTGGTCGGCACCCACACCGACTCGCCGACCTTCAAAGTCCGCCCTCGCTACGACGTCCGGCGGGCCGGCCTGGCGATGGTCGGCGTCGAGCCGTACGGCGGGATGCTCGCCCACACCTGGCTGGACCGCGAGCTCACCGTCGCCGGGCGGCTGGCCACCCGCGACGGCGGGCTGCACCCGGTCGTGCTGCCGGGGGCTCCGCTGCGGCTGCCGAGCCTGGCGATCCACCTGGACCGGTCGGTGCGCGAGGGGCTCACGCTCGACCCGCAGCGACAGCTGGTCCCCCTGTGGGGTCCCGACGGCTCCGACGACCTACTGCAGGCCCTCGCGCTGGTGGCGGGGGTGGCCTTCGCCGACGTCGTCGGGCACGACCTGGTGCTGACCGACAGTCAGCCGGCCGCCGAGACCGGCGCCGACAGCAGCTGGATCGCCGCGCCGCGCCTGGACAACCAGGGCTCCTGTCACAGCGCGACGCTGGCGCTGCTGGCGGCCGCGCCGGCCGCCCACACCCAGCTGCTGGTCGCGAACGACCACGAGGAGGTCGGCAGCGGCTCGGCCGAGGGCGCGCGCGGGTCGTTCCTGGCCGACGTGCTCGCGCGGCTGGTCGCCGCGACCGGTGGGACGGACGCGCAGGACCTGCCCCGCGCGATCGCGCACTCCCGGCTGGTCAGCGCCGACATGTCGCACGCGCTGCACCCCAACTACGCCGACCGCCACGAGTCCGCCCACACCCCGGCCCTGGGCGGCGGACCCGTGCTCAAGCTCAACGCCAACCAGTCCTATGCCACCGACGCCGGCAGCGGCGGCTGGTTCGCCGCCCGCTGCGCCGACGCCGGCGTTCCGCTGCAGCACTTCGTCAGCCGGGGCGATCTGCCGTGCGGCTCGACCATCGGACCGCTGACCGCGACCCGGCTCGGGATCGCGACCGTCGACGTCGGCTCACCGCTGCTGGGAATGCACAGCTGCCGCGAGCTGGTGTCGGCCGTTGACGTCCCGCTGATGGTCGCGGCGCTGACAGCCTGCCTGGAGCTCGGCTGACGGCCTGTGGACAGCCGACCGGTCCTGTCGGCGCCCGCCTTCATGCTGGACGTCGTGGCGACGGGAGGCGCAGGATGGGGAGCGTGACCGGTGGGACGATCGACCTGGAGCGACGCTGGACGATCGCCGAGCTCGATCAGCTGCCCGAGGACGGCCGACGCTACGAGCTGGCCGACGGGGTGCTGCTCGTGAGTCCGATGGCGCGACGTCGCCACCAGTGGGGCGGCTCCCGGCTCGGACGCCTGCTGGAGGACGCCTGCCCGCCGTATCTCGCCGTCTTCGGCCTGCCGATCAACGTCGACGACCCGGACGCGACGCACTTCGAACCGGACCTGACGGTCGTCCGCAAGCAGTTCGCTCTCGTGGAGAACGGCGACGTGCCTTTGCTGGCGGTCGAGGTCCGCTCGCCGTCCACTGCGGGGCGCGACGCGGTCCTCAAGCGCCGGGCGTACGCCCGGCTCGGGATCGCGTCGTACTGGCTGCTGGATGTGGACCGGCCCTCGCTGCGGGTGCTCGAGCTCGACGGCGAGGACTACCGGGAGGTGGCGTACGCCGAGGGGGAGCAGGTCGTCACGGTGGCCCAGCCGTTCCCGGTCACGGTGGTCCCGGCCGACCTGCTGCGGCTCTGACTGGCCCGCTGCCTGTGGACAGCCGACTGGTTCTGTCGGTGCTCTCGTTCATGCTGGACGTCGTGGCGACGGGAGGCGCAGGATGGGGAGCGTGACCGGTGGGACGATTGACCTCGAGCGACGCTGGACGATCGCTGAGCTCGAGAGCCTGCCCGAGGACGGCCGGCGCTTCGAGCTGGCCGAGGGGGTGCTGCTCGTGAGCCCCATGTCCCGCCGGCGCCATCAGGTGGGGTGCAGTGAGCTGGGTGAGCTGCTCAAGGCGGTGTGCCCGGACCACCTCTACGTCTTCGACCTGCCGATCAACGTCGACAACCCAGACGCGACGCACTTCGAGCCGGACCTAACGGTGGTGCGCAAGCAGTTCGCCCTGGTCGAGAACGGCGACGTGCCGCTGCTTGCGGTCGAGGTCCGCTCGCCGTCCACTGCGGGGCGCGACGCGGTCCTCAAACGCAGGGAGTACGCCCGGCTCGGGATCGCGTCGTACTGGCTGCTGGACGTGGACCGGCCCTCATTGCGGGTGCTCGAGCTCGACGGCAAGGACTACCGGGAGGTGGCGTACGCCGAGGGGGAGCAGGTCGTCACGGTGGCCCAGCCGTTCTCGGTCACGGTAGTCCCGGCCGACCTGCTGCGGCCCTGAGGCCCGCCCGCCCGGGCCGAACTCGCGGCAGCAGGGCAGGATGCCGGGCATGACCTATCCCTTCGAAGCCCCGGCGTCCGAGGCGCTGTTCGACCGCGCGCAGCGCGTCATCCCCGGCGGGGTCAACAGCCCGGTCCGCGCCTTCCAGGCCGTCGGCGGCACCCCGCGCTTCATGGCCAGCGGACGAGGGCCTTATCTCACCGATGTCGACGGCCGCGAGTACGTCGACCTGGTCTGCTCCTGGGGCCCGATCATCCTGGGCCACGCCCACCCGGCGGTCGTCGACGCGCTGCAGATCGCTGCGGCCAAGGGCACCAGCTTCGGCACGCCCAGCACGGGCGAGGTCGAGCTGGCCGAGATCCTCGTGGACCGGGTCGCACCGGTGGAGCAGGTGCGCCTGGTCAACAGCGGCACCGAGGCCACGATGAGCGCGATCCGGCTGGCCCGCGGGTTCACCGGCCGCACCAAGGTCGTGAAGTTCGCCGGCTGCTACCACGGACACGTCGACGCGCTGCTGGCCAGCGCCGGCAGCGGCATCGTCACCCTCGGCCTCCCGGACACCCCCGGCGTGACCGGCGCGACGACCGCCGACACGATCGTGCTGCCCTACAACGACCTGGCCGCGGTCCAGGCCGCCTTCGAGGCGCAGGGCGACCAGATCGCGGTCGTCATCACCGAGGCGGCGGCCGCCAACATGGGCGTCGTGCCGCCCCACGAGGGCTTCAACGCCGGGCTCAAGGCGCTCTGCGAGCAGTACGGCGCGCTGCTCGTGCTCGACGAGGTCATGACGGGCTTCCGAGTGAGCAGGGCCGGGCACTTCGGGCTCGAGGGCGTCGAGGCCGACCTGTTCACCTTCGGCAAGGTCATGGGCGGCGGCCTGCCGGCAGCGGCGTTCGGCGGGCGGGCCGACGTCCTGGCCCGTCTCGCCCCGCCGGGTCCCGTCTACCAGGCCGGCAAGCTGTCCGGGAACCCGCTCGCCGTCGCCGCCGGCCGGGCGACGCTCGAGCACTGCACCGACGAGGTCTACGCGCACGTGGACGCCACCGCGCGGGCCGTCGAGCAGCTGGTGACCGATGCGCTCAGCGCCGAGGGCGTCGCGCACCGGGTCAACCGGGCCGGCAGCCTGTTCAGCGTCTTCTTCGCCGACCACGCCGTCGTCGACTACGCGACCGCGACCCGGCAGTCGTTGCCG
>JBBPYI010000239.1:0-6807 GCA_038200075.1 Mycobacteriales bacterium | reverse complement strand
GGATGACCATGTCCTTCTTGCGGTCCACGATCGCGACGTAGCCCTCGTCGTCCTTGGTGCCGAGGTCGCCGGTGCGGAACCAGCCGTCCATGATCGCCGCCGCCGTCGCCTCGGGCTTGTTGAGGTAGCCCTTGAACACGTTGTGGCCGCGGACGACGATCTCGCCGAGCTCACCGGTCGGCAGCAGCTCGATGGCCTCCTCGACCTCGGCCTTGGCGATCTCGACCTCGACGCCCCAGATCTGCTTGCCGACCGTGCCGGGCTTGGGCGTGAACCCGACCTGGTTGAAAGTCGCCACCGGGGAGGTCTCGGTCAGGCCGTAGCCCTCGAGCACGTCGGTGCCGAACACCTCGCTGAACTGCTCCAGCACGGGTACGGGCAGCGCCGCTCCGCCGGACAGCGCGGACTTCAGCGACGGCCGGTGCTCGGAGTTCTTGGCTGCCTCGATGAGCCCGACGTACATCGTCGGCACGCCCATGAAGATCGTGCACTTCTCCTTGACCAGCAGCTCCAGCGCGTCGGCGCCGGTGAACCGCGGCAGCATGACGACCGAGGCGCCGACGAAGAAGGCGGTGTTCATGCAGCAGGTCTGACCGAAGGTGTGGAACAGCGGCAAGCAGCCCAGCACGACGTCGTCGGCGTTGATGTCGAAGCTGTAGACCGCCGAGGCCACGACGTTCATCGTGACGTTCAGGTGGGTGATCTCGGCGCCCTTGGGAGTGCCGGTCGTGCCTGAGGTGTAGAGGATGACCGCGGTGTCCTCGGCCTCGGTCGCCACCATCGCCTCGATCGGCGTGGCCGACAGGGCCAGGGTGTCGATCCGCTCGATCGTCGCGTCCGCTGACTCGCCCCCCGGGGAATCCATCACCGCCCGCAGCTGAACCCCTGCCAGCTCGGCTCCCTTCGCGCCCTCACCGAGCAGCGGCGCCGCGCAGACCATGGCCTTGGCGCCGGAGTCCTCCAGGACGTACTGGATCTCCTCGGCCTTGAGCAGCGCGTGCACCGGGACCGCCACCGCCCCAAGAGCCAGCGTGCCGAAGTAGGCCAGCGGGAAGTGCGGGGTGTTGGGCAGCAGCAGCGCGACCTTGTCGCCCGGACCGACCCCCTTCTCACGCAGCACCGCGGCGTACTGCAGCGAGTGCGCCCACAGCTGGGCGTAGGTCAGCTTCAGCTCACCGAGCACGACCGCGGTGCGGTCGGCGTGGCGTACGGCGGACTCCGCCAGGATGCTGGCGATCGACAGCGACATGGTTCTCCAGGGTCGTGGGGTGTACGGGGGTGGTGCTGCTGTGGTTCTACGCCACACCCAGGTAGGCCTGCTTGACGTACGGGTCGGCGGCGATCTGCGCGGTGGGGCCTTCCCGGGCCACCTGCCCGTGCTCGAGCACGATGACGCGGTCGGCGCAGCGGAAGGCGAAGTTCACGTCCTGCTCGACGAGCAGCATCGTGGTGCCGGAGTCCTTGATCGACTGGATCCCGCCGACGATGGCCTCCTTGATCCCGACCGACAGGCCCAGGGTCGGCTCATCGAGCAGCATCAGGGTCGGGCGGCCCATCAGCGAGCGGCCGATGGCGCACTGCTGCTGCTCACCGCCGGACAGCGTGCCGGCCAGCTGCGAGGCCCGCTCCTTGAGCTTGGGGAACAGCGCGAAGACCCGCTCGAGGTCCTCATCCCTGGTGTCGGGGCCCTTACGCAACCGGCGCGCACCGAGCTCGAGGTTGTCCTGGATGCTCAGCTGCGGGAACAGCCGCCGCCGCTCCGGGCAGTGCACCAGCCCGGCCATCACCACGGCGTAGGAGGAGGACGCCAGCGGGGCGCCGTTGAACTCCAGGCTCTGCGCCGAGCTTGGATGCAGGCGCGACAGCGCGCGCAGCAAGGTGGTCTTGCCGGCGCCGTTGGGGCCGACGACGGCCAGCGTCTCGCCGCGGTCGACGTGCAGGTCGATCCCGTCGAGCACCTGCGCCTTGCCGTAGGCGACCGTCAGGCCGGTGACCGACAGCACGCGGTCGGTGATCTCGGCCATCAGTGCTCCTGCTCCTGGTTCGCGGGTTCTTCTTTGTCCGGTTCGCCACCGAGGTAGGCGGTGACGACCGCCGGGTCGCGCATGACGGCCTGCGGCTCGCCGTCGGCGATGACGGCGCCCTGGTCCATCGCGACGACGCGCTCGACGAGCTGCAGCAACGAGCCGATCTTGTGCTCCACGATGATCAGCGTCGTGCCGTCGGTCCGCAGCTGGCGGATGGTGTCGGACAGCACGCCGATCTCGCTCTGCGACAGCCCGGCGAAGGGCTCGTCGAGCAGCAGCAGCTCGGGCTTGGTCGCCAGGGCCCGCGCCATCTCCAGGCGCTTGAGGTCGCCCTCGGACAGCTGCGAGCTGGGCGAGGCGGCCCGTGAGGCCAGGCCGACCCGGTCCAGCACCGCCAGCCCGGCCTTGCGCAGGTCACCCTTGGTGCCGCCGACGATGAGCGGCACCATGACGTTGGCCAGCACCGGCAGGTCCGGGAAGGGCTTCACGATCTGGAACGTACGGGCGACGCCGGCCTTGACGACCTTGTGCCGCGGCAGCTTGAGCAGGCTCTTGCCGCGCAGCCGTACGTCACCGCTGGTGGGCTTGTCGAAGCCGGTGAGGCAGTTGAACAGCGTGGTCTTGCCGGCCCCGTTGGCGCCGATCAACCCGACGGCAGCTCCCTGCTCGACCGAGAAGCTGACGTCCTTGACGGCGGTCAGCCCGCCGAACTGGCGCGTGACGGAGTCGGCCTCCAGCAGCGCGGTCACTTCTCGTCCGCCATGACGGCGCCGGCCGCGGCCGGGCGGCCGGGCTGCTTGTTGCCGAGGGAGTTCAGGCGTTGGAGCAAGGGTGGCACGACACCTCTCGGTTGCACGATCAGCACGATGATGAGCAGCAGCGCGAACGAGCCGATCTTGAGCTCGGGGTGCGTCTGGTAGATGCTCAGCGTGCGTTCGAGGTAGTAGTTCTGCAGCAGGATCACGAAGTACGCGCCGATGGCCGGGCCGATGATGGACCCGGCGCCGCCGAACGCCGCGATGATGATGACCAGCAGGCTGAGGTCGACCACCAGCAGGTCCAGCGCCACCGTGCCGCGCACCTGGGCGTAGAGACCGCCCGCCAGTCCGGCGCAGGCCGCGGACAGCACGAAGGCGCCGAGCTTGTACCGGACGATCGGGACGCCGGCCGCCTCGGCTGCCGCCTCGTCCTGCTGGATCGAGCGCAGCACCAGACCGCGCTTGCCGTAGCCGAGCTTCATCAGCCCGCCGACCATGAGCACCATCACGACCAGCGTCACGAAGTAGCTGATGTAGATGTACTGCACGAAGCCGTTGAACCCGTCGAAGGTCAGCGGTCCCAGCACGAACCGGCTCAGGCCGCGGCCCAGCGGTCCGGTGACGGCGCCGTCGGCGACGCTCTTGACGCCGGGGATGCCGTCCTCGCCGCCGGTCTGGCGCTTGAAGATGAAGGTCAGCTGCACCAGCGCGCCGGCCACCGACAGGGTCGCCAACGCCAGATAGGGGCCTTTGAGCCGCAGGCACGGGATGCCGATCGCCAGACCCAGCAGCGCCGCGACCGACGTCCCGGTGAGCAGCGCGATCAGGTTGCCGACGTCAGGCTGGTACTTGCTCAGCAGCGCGACGGTGTAGGCGCCGGTGCCGATGAAGGCGGCGTGGCCGAAGTTCACCTGGCCGGTGTAGCCGGACAGGATGTCCCAGGACGCGGCGAACATGACGAAGATGTTCGCGGTGGCGACCGCCTGCAGCAGGGTCGTGTTGTCGACGAAGCGCGGGAAGTACAGCAGCGCGATCGGCAGCAGGATCAGCAGGATCAGGTTGACCTTGAGAAGCCGGGAGCCCAGCTTCTTCAGGGCCGACGGCTTGTCGTCATCCCGGTCCTTGCTCGACGCGGTCGCGTCGTCGGAGGTCTTCTGAGGAGTCGTCATCGCAGAACCGGCTTCCCGAGCAGGCCCTGAGGTCGCAGGACGAGGGTGGCGAGGATGACGACGACGGTGACCAGACCGACCTTGATGTCGCCGTCCTTGACGTTGAAGGCGATGAAGCGGTCCAGGAAGCCGACGATGACCGCGGCCAGCACGGTGCCCTGGATGCTCCCGAGGCCACCGAGGATGACGATGGCGAAGGCCTGGGTCAGCGGCAGCAGCCACATGGTGGGGGTCAGCACGCCGTACGGGGCGGTCAGCACTCCCGCCAGGCCCGCGAGGCCGGCGCCGATGGCCAGCACGTAGAGCGTGACGCGCTCGGGGCGTACGCCGATCAACCGGGAGGCCTCCTCGTCCTGCGCGACGGCGCGGACCATGCGACCCGCGGGCGAGCGGGTGAGCACGAGCAGCACGATCACGATGGTGACCAGCGCGACGATGCCGGCCAGCAGGCGGGTCTGCTGCAGGTTGACGCCGAAGATCTGAACCGCGCCTCCGACGAAGCCGTTGAGCTGGCGCTCGAGCCCGCCGTAGAAGAAGCGCACGCCCGACTCGACCAGGATCGCGACCGACAAGGTCGCGATGAGGACCGCGACCTCCTGATGCCGGATCGGGGCGATCACCAGTCGTTCCAGCAGCACACCGGCGAGCATCGCGGCCAGCACGCCGACGACGGCGGCCGGGAACAACGGCAGACCGGCCTGTCCCGCGGCGTAGGCCGAGTAGGCGCCGATCATGAAGAACGAGCCGTGGGCGAGGTTGACGATGCCGCCCACGCCGTAGACGAGCGAGAAGCCAAGAGCCACCAGGGCGATCGTCGCGCTGGTGAGCGCGCCTTGGACGAGGACGTCCACGGGCCTCCTTCGGGAAACAGAGCGGATCCGGCGCACGGCGTCCGGAGGGGACAAAAGGCCGGACCCGGCAGCGCGATGCCACCGGGCCCGGCAGGAGCAGGTCCTACTTGAGCGTCACGCCCGGGGGCAGCGTGTAGGTGTTGCCATCCGCCAGCGAGGCCGGGTAGACGATCTTCTTGCTGCCGTCAGGCTGGTACTGGAAGTACAGCAGCGACAGGCCGCCCTTCGGGTCGGTGGGGCTGTAGATCACGTCGTGGCTCTCGTTGAACTTCTCGACGCCCTGGGCGCCGACGCGGTCGGTCTTCTCGAGCTCGGTCACCAGTGCGTCGGCCTCGAGCGAGCCGGCGCGGACGGCCGCCTCGTGAATGGCGTAGATGCCGTCGTAGGTCGACGCGCCGTTGTAGAGCGGGTCGCGCTTGTACTCGGCCTCGAAGGCGTCGAAGAAGGGAATCGTCTTCTCCGACACCGCGGCGCGGACGATGCCGGCCGGGCCGTTGAGCTCACCGACGGCGTTGGTGACCTTGAAGTAGGACGACGACTGACCCGAGACGTTGATGCCGCCGAGGGCGAAGTTGGGCTTGAGGGCGGCCCACTGCTTGCCGATCTGGATGCCGACCTGCGTGGCGTTGACCTCGATGACGAAGTTCGCGCCCTTGTCCTGCAGGCTCTTGAACTGCGCCGAGAAGTCCGTCGCGTTCGGCGTGTGCTTCTCGGTGCCGACCACGGTGACGCCCTTGACGGCGGCCGGGATCTTGCCGCCGGTGGATCCGCTCGGGTCCACCAGGCACTTGTTCAGGAAGTCGACGAGGGGGATCGCGAAGGCGGCATCTTCATAGAGGATGCCGAACTTGGTGAAGCCCTCCTTCGTCAGCTTGGTGGTCACCGTGACGCACATGTCGGCGGCCAGGCTCAGCGAGTTGACCGGGCCGATGCGGAAGATGTACTTGCCGGGACCGGTCGAGTCCACGCCCTTGGTGACGTCGGGCGAGGCGGCGCCGGCCGAGACGTACGGCAGCTTGGCGCGCTTGATGGTGTCCAGGGCCGCCAGGGTCTCGGCCGAGGAGAAGCCGCCCGAGATGGCCTGCACGTTGTCCTGCTGCGCGAAGCGCGTGATGCAGGCGATCGCCTTCTCCGGCTTGGCCTCGGAGTCGCAGAACACGATCTCGACCTTGGGGCCCTCGCCGGCGGCGTTGAGCTCCTTGGCGGCCAGCATGGCGCCGTCGCGAACGTCCTCGCCCTGCGGGATCTGCTCGGGTCCGAAGACGCCGATCTTGATGGTCTCGCTGCTGCCCGCGTCAGCCGACGCTCCGGAGGTGGGGTCTGCGACCGTCGTGCCCGCACCACCGCTCTCCCCGCACGCGGCCAGCGCGCTCATCGCGACGACAGTGCAGGCAACCGCCCACTTCTTCCTCAGCATGTGCTCTCCCTCGTACCAATCCCGAGCCGTGGTGACCCAAGCCACATCACCCAACCCCATCCGGACCCGTGTGCCTAGAGGGCACGCGCAGCGTGTCCGACTCGTGTTCTAGTGCGCCTGCACAACGACCCACCGGGGACCATGGGCAACAACGGCGGCGGTGCGGTGGTCTGCCCCTGTTTGCCTTGTGCCGACGCCTCGCCCGAGGGTCACCTGCAGCCGCGACGGGGCCAGGCTGTCGACGACTCCCTCGCCCCACTCCACGACCGTCACCGAGTGCGGCAGCTCCTCATCGAGGTCCAGGTCGTCCAGGTGCACCGGCCCGGCGCTGCGCAGCCGGTAGGCGTCGACGTGCACCAGCGGGACCGGGCCGCGGTGCACCCGGGCCAGCACGAACGTCGGACTGGTGATGGCGCCCTGCACGCCGAGCCCGGCGCCGATGCCCTGGGTGAGCGCGGTCTTGCCGGCGCCGAGCGGGCCGGACAGCACGACCAGGTCGCCGGCGCGCGGGGCGGCGGCCCGGCGCATCCCGAGGGCGGGGGTGGCGGGCGCGGGGGGCGCCGCGCGCTCGCGAGGCCGGGCCCG
>JBBPYI010000238.1:0-5211 GCA_038200075.1 Mycobacteriales bacterium | reverse complement strand
GTCGGCCGCGACCAGCACCAGCGTCGTGGCGGTGGTCGCGGTCTGCGGCTCGACGAAGCCCTCGACGCCGCGACGGGTCTGCGACCAGGTCTCGAGGTGGTCCAGGTCAGCCGACTGGGCCGACCGCGGCGTGCCCGGCCTGCTCCGTCGGCCCGGAAGGCGGTCGCGCAGTGCCACAGTGCTCCTTCTCTCGCGGTCCGGCCGACCAGCCGTCCGGGAATGGGGCGGGGGCAGTGCGGACCTGTACCTGTCAGGTGGAAGGATGCCCTGCGTCGGTGGCCGCGCGCCAGCACGTCCCCCCGACACACCGATCGTCGTCCGAAGGAGCAGCAGTGAGCCAGCCCGCAAACGACTCGACCGTGGACCTGGTCGTCCTCGGAGGCGGCAGTGGTGGCTACGCCGCCGCCCTGCGCGCGTCTGAGCTCGGCATGAGCGTGGTGATGGTCGAGAAGGACAAGGTCGGGGGCACCTGCCTGCACCGCGGCTGCATCCCGACCAAGGCGCTGCTGCACTCCGCCGAGACGGTGGACGTCATCAAGGAGGCCGCGCAGTTCGGCGTCAACGGCACCTTCGAGTCCGTCGACATGCCGAAGGTCAACGCCTACAAGGACAAGGTCGTCGAGGGACTGTTCAAGGGCCTGACCGGTCTGGTGAAGTCCCGCAAGATCGAGGTCGTCGAGGGCACCGGCAAGCTGGTCTCGCCGACCGCCGTCGAGGTGGTCCTCTCCGACGGGGACAGCCGACGGATCGAGGCCCGCCACGTGCTGCTGGCCACCGGCTCGGTCCCCCGCTCCATCCCGGGCATCGACGTCGACGGCGCGCGCATCATCACCAGCGACGACGCGCTCAACAAGGACGACATCCCCGCCTCGGTCATCATCCTGGGCGCCGGCGCCATCGGCTGCGAGTTCGCGTCCGTCTGGCGCTCGTTCGGTGCCGAGGTGACGATCGTCGAGGCCCTGCCCCACCTGGTGCCGCTGGAGGAGGAGTCCTCCTCCAAGCTGCTCGAGCGGGCGTTCCGCAAGCGCGGGATCAAGCAGGAGCTCGGCACCCGGTCGGAGAAGGTCGAGGTGACCCCGAACGGCGTGCAGGTCACCCTCGAAGGCGGCAAGCAGCTCGAGGCCGAGCTGCTGCTCGTCGCGATCGGTCGCGGTCCCGTCTCGGCCGACCTGGGCTATGAGCAGGTCGGCGTCACCATGAACCGCGGCTTCGTCGAGGTCGACGCCTACCTGCAGACCAGCGTGCCGACCATCAGCGCCGTCGGTGACCTCATCCCGACCCTGCAGCTGGCCCACGTGGGCTTCGCCGAGGGCATCCTGGTCGCCGAGCGACTGGCCGGGTTGGCCGTCACGCCGATCGACTACGACGGCGTCCCGCGCGTCACCTACTCCTCCCCCGAGGTCGCCTCCGTCGGCCTGACGACCGCGGTCGCCAAGGAGCGCGGCTACGACGTCGTCGAGGCCGTCTACGACCTCGCCGGCAACGGCAAGGCCCGCATCCTCGGCACCGCCGGCGCCGTCAAGGTCATCGCGTCCAAGGACGGGCCCGTGCTGGGCGTGCACATGGTCGGCGATCGCGTCGGCGAGCTCGTCGCCGAGGCCCAGCTCATCACCAACTGGGAGGCGCTGCCCTCCGAGGTGGCCCAGCTGATCCACCCGCACCCGACGATGTCCGAGGCTGTCGGCGAAGCGCATCTCGCGCTTGCGGGCAAGCCGCTGCACAGCCACTCCTGACCCTTCCCACCACGACCCGCCTCTGCGAGGAGCCCTCACCACCATGGCCGTCTCCGTCACCAGGCCCCGTCTCGGCGAGAGCGTCTCCGAGGGCACCGTCACCCGCTGGTTGAAGAAGGAAGGCGAGCGGGTCGAGGCCGACGAGCCACTGCTGGAGGTCTCGACCGACAAGGTCGACACCGAGATCCCCTCCCCCGCAGCCGGAATCGTCAGCTCCATCAAGGTGCAGGAGGACGAGACCGTCGAGGTCGGCGTCGAGCTGGCCACGATCGACGACGGCGCGGGCGGCGACGACGCCCCCGCCGCCGAAGCCACCCCCGAGGCGGCGCCGGAGCCGGAGCCCACGCCGGAGCCCGAGCCGACCCCCCAGCCCGAGCCCACGCCTGAGCCCGAGCCGACCCCCGAGCCGGAGCCCGCCCCGGCCGCCCAGGACTCTCCTGCGGCGTCCGCCCCCGCCGCCTCCAGCCCGGCTCCGGCTGAGGGGTCCGGGGGCGAGGGCGCCTACGTCACCCCGCTGGTGCGCAAGCTCGCCAACGAGCACGGCGTCGACCTCGGCAGCCTGACCGGCACCGGCGTCGGCGGGCGCATCCGCAAGCAGGACGTCCTGGACGCCGCCGGCCAGGGCAGCGGCGCTCCTGCCGCCCCGACCAGCGCTCCTGCACCGGCCGCAGCGTCCCGCGCGGAGCTGCCGCAGCCGACGAAGGCACCGTCGGCGCCCGCCCCCGCGTACGTCGACCAGGCCGTCAAGGCCGCCCCGGACACCCAGGTCCGCGGCCGCACCGAGGACATGAGCCGGCTGCGCAAGGTCATCGCCCAGCGCATGACCGAGTCGCTGCAGACGAGCGCTCAGCTCACTACGGTGCTCGAGGCCGACGTCACCAAGATCGCCCGGCTGCGCCAGCAGGCCAAGGCGGGCTTCGAGGCCCGCGAGGGCACCAAGCTGTCGTTCCTGCCGTTCTTCGCGCTGGCGACCGTCGAGGCGCTCAAGGCCCACCCGGTCGTCAACTGCAGCATCGACGAGCCGGCCGGCACGATCACCTACCACGAGGCCGAGCACCTGGGCATCGCCGTGGACACCGAGCGCGGCCTGCTCGTGCCGGTGATCCAGGCGGCCGGCGACCTCAACCTGGCCGGCATGGCGCGCAAAATCGCCGACCTGGCCGAGCGGACCCGCACCAACCGGGTCACCCCTGACGAGCTCGGTGGCGGCACGTTCACGCTCACCAACACCGGTTCTCGTGGCGCGCTGTTCGACACCCCGATCATCAACCAGCCGCAGGTCGGCATCCTGGGGACCGGCGCGGTCGTCAAGCGCCCCGTCGTCATCGACGACCCTGAGTTCGGTGAGGTCGTCGCGGTGCGTTCGATGGTCTACCTGGCCTTGACCTACGACCACCGGATCGTCGACGGCGCGGACGCCGCACGCTTCCTGGTCGCGGTCAAGCAGCGACTCGAGGAGGGCGACTTCGCCGCCGAGCTGGGTCTGTGAGCTCGGCAGGCCTGATGGCGCCGTCCGGGACAGGTAGGTCCAGGGGCAGCAGGTGTCCCGGCGTCTGGCAGGTGACATAGGAACCGGACGCCCTCCGCGGCGTCGGCGTGAGCTCATGCACCATCAGCGGCCCCACCGGGCCGTGCGGCCGCCCGTGAGACAGGATCGACACCATGAAGCTCGCGATCACCGGCGCGTCCGGACTCATCGGCACCCCCCTCGTCGACCTCCTACGGGGTGAGGGCCACGAGGTCGTGCGCTTCGTGCGAGACCGGGCCGACGCTGCCGACGAGCGCGGCTGGGACCCCAGCTCCCGTCGGCTGGAGCCCGAGTCGCTCACCGACATCGACGCGGTCATCCACCTGGCCGGTGCAGGGGTCGCCGACAAGCGCTGGACCGACTCCTACAAGTCGACGATCCTGGACAGCCGGGTCAATGGCACGACGGCCGTGGCCCACGCCATGGCGTCGGCGCGGGCGGCCGGTTCCGGGCCGCAGGTGCTGCTGTCGGCAAGCGCGATCGGCTGGTACGGCGACACCGGAGACCGCCCGACCGACGAGAGCGGTCCGACCGGGCACGGTTTCCTCGCCGACGTCTGCCGCCGCTGGGAGGACGCCACCGCACCCGCCGAAGCGGCCGGCATCCGGATCGCGCACCTGCGCACAGGGATCGTCCTGTCCGACCAGGGTGGCGCGCTGGCCAAGCAGCTGCCGATCTTCAAGCTGGGGGCGGGCGCACCGCTTGGCAGCGGACAGCAGTGGACCAGCTGGATCAGCCTGCGCGACGAGCTCGGGGCGATCGCGCACTGCCTGACCGCCGACGTCTCCGGCCCGGTCAACCTGGTCGGACCGGCGCCGGTCACCAACAGGGACTTCACCAAGGCCCTCGGTCGGGTCCTGCATCGTCCGACCCTGCCCATCGCCGTTCCCGGATTCGTGCTCAAGCTGGCGCTCGGCCAGTTCGCCGAGGAGGGGGTGCTGGTCGGTCAGCGGCTCATCCCCGCGGTGCTCGAACGCAGCGGCTACGTCTTCCAGGACACCGACATCGAGTCGGCCCTGCGGTCCTCGATCCAGGGAGCCGGCGACTGAGGTCGCCCACGGCCCGGACCCCCGGCGGTCACACCGGGACCACCGCTGCGAGACGCCAGCCCTGAGCCCCGCGCGTCAGGGAGACGGTCCAGACCCCCTGACCCCGTGCGGCGACCTGCTCGACGACCCTGCCGGCGCTGTCGCGCACCTCGTAGGCGGCCAGCACGTCCACCACCTGCAGCCGGGCCGAGGTCGCGGTGAGCTGGTCGACCCGGACAGCCAGGACCTCGTGCCGTAGGCCGTGGGCGGTTCGGCCGTCCCGCGCCATCGCGCGCGCCGCTGCCGTGTCAGCCCGCAGTCCAGGCGAACCCGCCGACCACACCCCCTCCAGCAGGGTGGGGTCGGCGGCCGCGAACGCCCGTGCGCGGGCGTCGTCCAGGGCCTCGAGCACGACCGGCCAGTCGGGGCCGCCCGGGAGGGCCGGGGCCGCCAACCCCGTGGCCGCGGGCGTGGGCACCGTCGCCGTCGTGGGCACAGGCGTGGGCACCGTCGCTGGCGCTGACGCTGACGCCGGCACGATCGGGGCGACAGCTGCCGCCTGCGTCGGCTGCCCTCGACCGCTCACCCAGCCGATCCCCGCGGTGGCCACCACCAGCGCGGCCAGTGCCGCCGCCAACACCGCCTGCCGGGGCAATCGGCGTCGGTGCCGGCCACCCGTCACCGGGCCGGCAGCACGCACGACGTGGGTCTCCCGGGTCGCCGGCCGCTCCCATGACCCCGCGGCGAGCTGCACCGGGGCGGTGGCGTACGCCCGCCTGAGCAGCGACCGGAGCTGCCCCGCCGAGGGCCGCTCGCGCGGGTCCTGCGCCAACCCCGCCTCGACCGCCGCCACGAGCTCCACCGGGGCCGTACCGGCCAGGATCGCCAGCGGCACCCGCACCCCCTCGACCGCGGCCGACAG
>JBBPYI010000237.1:0-13458 GCA_038200075.1 Mycobacteriales bacterium | reverse complement strand
GGCCGGGGCGTGGCGACCGCGGCCGGGGCCATCCTGGGCTCGCACCCGCTGTGGGTGCTCGTGGTGCTCGCCGTCTGGGGGCTGATCCTGGCCGGTTCGCGGTGGATCGCGCTGGCATCGGTGTCGGCCGCGATGACCGTGCTGGTCATCGCCCTTGCGGTGGGGGAAGACCGCTGGTGGGCTGCCGTGCTTGCCGTCATCGTGGTGGCGCGCCACCAGCCGAACCTCGCTCGCCGGCTCGGCCGGTAGAAGCAGCGTCCACAGGCCCGGCTTCGTCCACAGTCTCGTCCTGTCGGGGCCTGTCCGGGGTTCAGCGCTCTTAGCGTCCCCAGGGTGCTGCGTCGAGCCCGCCCCGGACCGCCGCCCGACGAGCGGGTGCGCGCGCTGCTGCCGCGTGCGCCCGGCGGGTGGGTGCCCGTGCCCGAGCCGGGCGACGCGTCGGCGGTCTGGGAGCCCGACCGTGGTGAGTCCGGCGCTGTCGAGTCCGGCGCTGTCGAGTCCGGCGCTGTCGAGTCCGGCGCTGTCGAGTCCGGCGCTGTCGAGTCCGGCGCTGTCGAGTCCGGCGCTGTCGAGTCCGGAGCCGTCCAGGTGGGCGCCGTTCGGGTGGGGCTGGCTCAGGCCGGTGCGGACGACGGGCCGCCGGCCTCGGTGGGTGGTGGTCGGTGGGCGACTCTGCTGCCGGTCGCCGTGCGCACCGGGCGGCTGGACCCCGGCCGACGGGGTGCGCTGGTGCTGGTGCTCGCGGCCCTGCTGGCAGCGGTCGTGGCCGGTGGGGTCGTGTGGCGCGGGCGACCGCAGGAGGTCGCCGTCCCCGCCGTGGTCAGCAGTGGTGCGCCGCTGCCGGGGGCCTCGGCCGACTCGGTGCCGGCCGCGGACGCTGTGCTGGTGGTGTCGGTCGACGGCAAGGTCGTACGCCCCGGCGTCGTCCGCCTCCCGCCCGGCAGCCGGGTGGACGACGCAGTCCGGGCCGCCGGCGGTCCGTCTCCCGGAGCCTCGACCGGGTTGCTCAACCTGGCCCGGCGCCTTGTCGACGGCGAGCAGGTCCTGGTGGGCGTCGAACCGCCGCCGGGCGCCCCGGCGCAGGGAGTGGCGGGCGCCGGTGGGGCGAGCGCCGGGGGACTGCTCGACCTCAACACGGCCACGGCGACCGATCTGGACGCGCTGCCCGGGATCGGCCCGGTTCTCGCCCAGCGGATCGTCGACTGGCGCACCGAGCACGAGCGGTTCGCCAGCGTCGACCAGCTGCGCGAGGTGACTGGGATCGGCGAGGCGAAGTTCGAGGACCTGCGCGGCGCGGTGACGGTCTGATGCCGGTGCTGCCGCGGGCGCGGGATGCGCTCGACCTGCGCCTGGTCCTGCCGGCGTTGGCCGCCTGGCTGGTGGCGTGGCAGGGCCGGCTGCTGCCGCCCCGCCTGCTGCTGACCGCTGCGGTTGTCGTCATGGGGCTGGCGGCCGGTTTGTTCCTCGCCCGTCGGGATCACCGGGCCGTGATCGCCGCTGCCGTCCTCGGCTGTGCGGCCGCCTCCGGGCTGGTGACCGGGCTGCACGCTCTGGCCCGCACCACGGGTCCGCTCACGGAGCTGGCTGGTGCGAGCGCGGCCGTCACCGTGGAGGGCGTCCTCACGGCAGATCCACGTCGCGCTGTCACGTCCGTGGCCGGCCGCAACCTCGTCGTGGTGCGGCTGCGGGTCGAGGTGCTGCGCGCAGGCGGGCGCGAGCACCGGCTGCGGGCGCCGGTCGTGGTCTTGTCCTCGCAACCCGAGTGGCTGGTGCTGCTGCCGAGTCAGCGGGTCCGCGCCGAGGGCCGGCTGCGCAGCCCGGAGCGTGGTGATGACGTCGCGGCCGTGCTGTCCGGCAGGGGCCCGCCCCTGGTGCTGTCCGGACCGAGCCGGGTCCAGCGGGCCGCCGGGTCGCTCCGCGAAGGCTTGCGCCGGGCTGTCGCGCCGCTGCCCGACGCCGAGGCGGGTCTGCTGCCCGGCTTGGTCGTCGGCGACGTCAGCCGGCTCGACTCCGGGGTGCGGGAGGACTTCCGGGTCGTCGGACTGACGCATCTGACGGCCGTGTCAGGCACGAACGTCGCGATCGTCGTCGGCGCGGTGCTGCTGCTGTGCCGGCGTGGCGGTGTCGGTCTGCGGGGCGCGCCGGTGCTGGCTGCCGTGGCGCTGGCCGGATTCGTGGTGCTGGCCCGGCCCGATCCCAGCGTGCTGCGAGCTGCCGTCATGGGAGTGGTCGGGCTGGTCGCCCTGTCGACCGGCAGTCGCCGGGCGGCGATGCCCGCCCTCGCGACCGCGGTGCTGGTGCTGGTCTTGGCCGACCCGGATCTCGCAGCCACGCCCGGCTTCGCCCTGTCGGTTCTGGCAACCGGTGGGTTGCTGGTGCTGGCCCCGCCCTGGCGCGAGCGCCTGGCCCAGCTGATGCCCGGGTGGCTCGCGGACGCGTTGGCCGTGCCGGCGGCTGCGCAGATCGCCTGCGGGCCGGTCATCGTGGCGATCTCGGCGCAGCTCGGTCTGCTGTCGGTGCCGGCCAACCTGCTGGCCGTTCCGGCGGTGGCTCCTGCCACCGTCACCGGCGTCGTCGCGGCCCTGCTCGCCCCGGTCTGGCTGCCGGCAGCTCAGGCTGTCGCCTGGGTGGGCTACCTGCCCACCGCCTGGCTGGTGCGCATCGCCCGAGTGGGCTCGGGGCTGCCGGGCGCAGGTGTCCCGTGGCCGAGCGGGCTGGGCGGAGGTCTGCTGCTGGCCGCACTGACCCTGGCGCTGCTGCGCGTGCTGGCCCACCGCCGCCCTCGACTGCTGCTGCTCGCGGTCACCGCCGGGGTCGTCGTGGCGAGCACCGGTCTGGCGGTTGCCCGCCCGGGCTGGCCACCGCCGGGGTGGTTCCTCGTCCTGTGCGATGTCGGTCAGGGTGATCTCATCGTCCTGAACGCCGGGCCTGCGAGCGCAGTCGTCGTCGACGCCGGGCCGGATCCGGCGCTCGCCGACCGCTGTCTGTCCGACCTCGGCATCGACCGGGTGCCACTGGTCGTGCTGACCCACCTGCATGCCGACCACGTCGACGGCCTGCCCGGGGTGCTGGCCGGCCGGGCCGTCGGGGCGGTGCAGCTCGGACCGGTCGACGACCCGGAGCTGCCGCCGAAGCTCGTGCAGTCCCAGGCCCGGGACGCCGGCGCCGCGGTCGTACGGGCGGCTCCCGGGGAGCGGCGTGCGGTCGGCGGGCTGTCCTGGACGGTCCTGGCGCCCGGCCGGGTCTTCGACGGGCCCGGATCCAGGCCCAACAACAACTCCCTGGTGCTGTCGCTGGAGGTCGCCGGGGTGTCGGTCCTGCTGGCCGGCGAGGTCGAACCCGAGGCCCAGCGCGACCTGCTCACCCGCGGCGCCGACCTGCGGGCCGATGTTCTGAAGGTTCCGCACCACGGCAGCCGCAATCAGGACCCGGCGTTCCTCGACGCCGTGGACGCGCAGGTCGTGCTGACCCCCGTCGGTCCGAACACCTACGGACACCCCTCCGCCGAGACGCTCGGCCGACTCACGGCCGGTGGTGCGCGCTCGTTCCGCACCGATCGGGACGGCGACATCGCCCTCGTGCTCCGAGGCGGTCGGCTGGTCGTCGTTCCAAGGAGCGGCTGAGGCAGTCCGGGTGGTCGGCATGGGACCATGGAGGCGTGCCTGTCGACCTGCTCGTCCCGCTGACACTCGTGGTGGGTGAGGAGGACCTGCTGGTGTCGCGCGCCGTCAGCGAGGTGATCCGTGCTGCTCGCGGCGCCGACCCCGAGGTCGAGGTCCGCGACCTGCTCGGGGCCGAGCTGGAGAAGGGTGACCTCGACGACGTCCTGTCGCCGTCGCTGTTCGGTGAGCGTCGGGTCCTGGTCGTCCGTCGGGCTCAGGACTGTGTCAAGGACGTGGCCGCCGAGCTGATTGCCTATCTGGCCGACCCGCTGCCCGACGTGCATGTCGTCGTCGTGCACGCCGGCGGCGCGAAGGGCAAGGCCCTGCTGACGGCGGTCGGTGCGGCCAAGCCCCGGCGGGTCGAGGCGCCGAAGATCACGAAGTTCGGGGAGCGTCGGGACTTCGTGCGCCGCGAGCTCAAGGCGGACGGGCGCCTGGTGGAGGACGAGGCGGTTGGGGCGCTGCTCGAGGCGGTCGGCAACGACCTGCGCGAGCTCGCGAGCGCGTCGGCGCAGCTCCTGGCCGACACCGAGGGTCCGATCACCACCGAGGCCGTGGCGCGCTACCACCGCGGCCGGGCCGAGTCCTCCGGCTTCACCATCGCCGATCGTGCCGTCGACGGCGACCTCGGCGGGGCGCTGGAGCTCGCCCGGTGGGGACAGAGCACGGGACTGGCGCCCGTGCTGGTCGTGAGCGCTCTGGCCAGCACGCTGCGCGAGATGGCAGTGGTCGCCAGCGCCGGTCGGGCGCCGGCCCACCAGCTCGCCGGCCAGCTCGGGATGCCGCCGTGGAAGGTCGAGAAGGCCCAGCGGCAGGCCCGCACCTGGCGCCCCGAGGGGCTGTCGGCCGCGCTGCTGGCCGTTGCGACGGCCGACGGCGACGTCAAGGGTGGGGCCGCTGATCAGGCGTACGCCGTGGAGCGCGTTCTGCTCAGCGTGGTGCAGGCGCGCGGGGCGGGTCGGTGAGGTTCCCCGGCCGCACCCAGGCTGCGCCGCGCGGGACTACGCCGCGCGAGACCGTGAAGGTCCCGCTCTACCCCCGGCTGCTGCGGCTGCGGCATGTCCATCCGAACGCCTGGCAGCGCGCGGCGCTCGGCGAGGGCGCGCTGGCCGTGGCCGTCGTGCTGGTGCTCGCCGACGTCGCGAGCGCGTGGACGCTGCTGGCTCTGCCTCTCTCCGTCGCCGTCATCGTCAAGGCCCATGACGTCCTGGCCGGTCTGCTGGCCCGCACGCCGTCGACGACCCTCGAAGACGCGAACGGCGCCGCACCCGGTGAGGGCAGCGGCGCCGACGGCGTCGTACGGCGCTAGGAGTTGGTGCTGCTGAGCTGAGCGACGCGCTTGTCGAGAGCCGACTTGCGGTTGGCGGCCTGGTTGGCGTGGATGACGCCCTTGCTGGCCGCCTTGTCCAGCGCCCGACCGGCGTCGCGGGCCAGCGTCGCGGCCGCCTCAGTGTTGCCGGCGTCAGCGGCCTCGCGGAATTTGCGGGTGGCCGTCTTGAGCGCCGACTTGACCGACTTGTTGCGCAGGCGCGCCTTCTCGTTGGTCTTGATGCGCTTGATCTGCGACTTGATGTTCGCCACGCTGCGTCGTCCTCGGCTCTGTCTGGGGGTTGTTACGGGCTAGGCGCGCGGCACCGACGGCGCGGCGCGCGTTCGCTTCCAGACACTAGCAGCAGCAGCCGTAACCCCCAGAAGCAGCGTGGACACCGAACCGGAGGATGAGCCGACCGGTAAGAAGCTGGCCAGCGAGGGCGTGCGCGGCCGGTTCGTCGAGGACAGTTATGCGTGGGTTGGGGTGCGGCTCGGAGGCTGGTGGGGCACCACGACGCCGACGTCACGCCGCGCCAGGGGTCCAACTCGGTGGCGGCAGCTAGCGTCACCCGGTGCGCTTCTGCAGCCAGGCGCGGGCAGCTCGCGCCTGCCGGGCCGCCGGTCCAGCGCGAACAGCGGCCGAACGCGCACGTCCTTACGATGGACCGTGCCTACGACTGACCCGGCGATCATCCGGAACTTCTGCATCATCGCCCACATCGACCACGGCAAGTCCACGCTGGCCGACCGGATGCTGCAGCTGACCGGGGTCGTCGACGCCCGTCAGATGCGCGCTCAGTACCTCGACAAGATGGACATCGAGCGCGAGCGGGGCATCACCATCAAGTCGCAGAACGTCCGGCTGCCGTGGACCGCCGACGACGGCAAGGACTATGTCCTGCACATGATCGACACGCCGGGGCACGTCGACTTCACCTACGAGGTCTCCCGGTCGCTGGCGGCCTGCGAGGGCACCCTGCTGCTGGTGGACGCCGCGCAGGGCATCGAGGCGCAGACGTTGGCCAACCTCTACCTCGCCCTCGAGAACGACCTGCACATCATCCCGGTGCTCAACAAGATCGACCTGCCGGCGGCCCAGCCCGACAAGTACGCCGAGGAGATCGCGAAGATCATCGGCTGCGACCCGGACGACGTGCTGAGGATCAGCGCCAAGACCGGTCTCGGCGTGCCTGCAGTGCTCAACGAGATCGTGCGGTCCGTGCCGGCGCCGACCGGCTCGGTCGACAGCCCGGCCCGGGCCATGATCTTCGACTCGGTCTACGACTCCTACCGGGGCGTCATCACTTACGTACGGGTCTTCGACGGTCAGCTGTCCACCAAGGACCGCGGGCTGATGATGTCGACGCAGAACGCCCACGAGATCCTCGAGGTGGGCGTGGTCAGCCCTGACATGAAGCCGACGGAGTTCCTCTCGGCCGGCGAGGTCGGCTACGTCATCCCCGGCGTGAAGAACGTCCGGCAGGCCCGCGTCGGCGACACCCTCACCACCGTGCGCAATCCGGCCACGGAGTCACTCGGTGGCTACCAGGACGCCAAGCCCATGGTGTTCAGCGGTCTTTATCCGCTCGAGGGAAGCGAGTACCCCGCCCTGCGCGAGGCACTGGACAAGCTGCGCCTGAACGACGCGGCGCTGGTCTACGAGCCGGAGACCTCTCTCGCGCTCGGATTCGGCTTCCGGGTGGGCTTTCTCGGCTTGCTGCACCTGGAGATCGTGCGTGAGCGGCTCGAGCGCGAGGCCGGCCTGGCGCTGATCTCCACGGCACCGAACGTCGTCTACACCGTCAAGCTCGAGACCGGTGAGGAGGTGATCGTCACCAACCCCAGCGACTGGCCCGGTGGCAAGATCGCCGAGATCCGCGAGCCGGTGGCCAAGGCGATGGTGCTGCTGCCCAGCGACTACGTCGGCACCGTGATGGAGCTGTGCCAGGGTCGCCGCGGCGTGCTGCAGGGCATGGACTACCTGTCCGAGGACCGCGTCGAGCTGCGCTACGTCCTGCCGATGGGCGAGATCATCTTCGACTTCTTCGACCAGCTCAAGTCCCGCACCAAGGGCTACGCGTCCCTGGACTACGAGCTCGCCGGCGAGCTGGCGTCAGAGCTGGTCAAGGTCGACATCCTGCTGCAAGGCGAGCCGGTCGACGCGTTCAGCGCGATCGTCCACAAGGACAAGGCCTACGCCTATGGGACGAACATGGCCTCGAAGCTGCGCGAGCTGATCCCGCGACAGAACTTCGAGGTCCCGATCCAGGCCGCGATCGGCGCGCGCGTCATCGCGCGCGAGAACATCCGGGCGATCCGCAAGGATGTGCTGGCCAAGTGCTACGGCGGTGACATCACCCGCAAGCGCAAGCTGCTGGAGAAGCAGAAGGAGGGCAAGAAGCGGATGAAGATGGTCGGTCGCGTCGAGGTCCCCCAGGAGGCCTTCATCGCCGCGCTGTCCACCGGTGCGGAGACCGCCGGCAAGTAGCGCTGCCCCGGTCGACGCCGTATCCGGCTGCACGCATCGTGATCCACCTCGGCACGACGAACGGCGGACGCGAGCTCGACCCCCCGCTGCTGGGGATCACGATGTGTGCACGGGTGAGCGCGCAGACCTGGTAGGCACGACGCATGACGGACGCCTACGCCGACCTGGCCGCTTTCCAGACTCTGCCCCGCACGAGCAGCCTGGTCATGAGCCGGGACGGCAGCCGGCTGGTCACCTGCAGCGCGAGCCTGGACCCCGAGGGGGTGCGCTGGGTCACGGCGCTGTGGGAGATCGACCCCACCGGGGAGCGGCCCGCCAGCCGGCTAACGCGCAGCGCCAAGGGTGAGGCCGGTCCGGTCTTCGCCGATGACGGCACCTTGCTGTTCACCTCTGCGCGCCCGGACCCCGACGGTGACGGCGAGGAGGACGCGCCGGCGGCGCTCTGGGCCCTGCCGGCGGCCGGTGAGGCGCGGGTCATCGCCACCCGCCCGGGCGGGGTCTCGGGCGTGCGCACCGCGGCCGGCACCGTCCTGGTGCAGTCCGACACGCTTCCGGGAGCGGTCGACGGCGAGGCCGACGAGCAGCGGCGGACCGCGCGCAAGGACGCCAAGGTCAACGCCGTCCTGCACGCCGGCTATCCGGTGCGCTACTGGGACCATGATCTCGGTGCCGGCCAGAACCGCTTGCTGGCAGCCGATCTGGACAGTCCCACCTGGCGGGAGCTGACGCCGACCCCGGGCCGGGCGCTGCACGAGGCGGCGACGGCTCTGTCGCCGGACGGGCGTACGGCCGTCGCGACCTGGGCGGTGGCGGCAGCGCACGGGGCGAGCCGCAGCACGCTGGTCGCGATCGACACGGTCACCGGTGACCGCCGGGTCCTGCTCGACGACCCGGAGGCCAACCTGGGCTCGCCGGTCGTCTCGCCCGACGGCCGGTGGGTTGCCCTGATCCGGGAGCAGCTCAGCACCCCCGCCGAACCGGTGGACAGCGCCCTGGTCGTGGTGGCCCTGGACGGCTCAGGCCCGGCCCGGCCGGTGGCCGTCAGCTGGGACCGCTGGCCGGCCGAGCACCGGTGGACCCCCGACAGCGAGGGCCTCGTCGTCACCGCCGACGAGCGCGGTCGCCGCCCGGTCTTCCGCATCGACGTCGAGTCCGGGCAGGTGACCCGGCTGGCCGGTGACCACGGGCACTACACCGACCTGCAGATCTCACCCGACGGCGCCACCGTCTTCGCGCTGCGCGACGCCGTCGACGCACCGTCGGTCCCGGTGCGCCTGGACAGCCGTGCGCCCGACCAGGAGCCGGTGACCCTGCAGGGACCGCCCACCGGACCGACGCCGCCCGGCAGCCTGACGGAGGTCACCACAGCGGCCGCCGACGGGACGCAGCTGCGCTCCTGGTTGGCACTTCCTGAGGGCGAGGGTCCGCATCCCCTGGTGCTGTGGGTGCACGGCGGCCCGCTTGGATCGTGGAACTCCTGGTCGTGGCGCTGGTGCCCATGGCTGCTCACTGCCCAGGGATACGCGGTGCTGCTGCCCGACCCGGCCCTGTCAACCGGCTACGGGCTCGACATGGTGCGTCGCGGCTGGGGGGACTGGGGCGGCGCGCCCTACACCGACCTGATGTCGATCACCGACGCCGCGCTGGAGCACCCGGCCATCGACGCGACGCGTACGGCCGCGATGGGTGGCTCGTTCGGCGGCTACATGGCCAACTGGATCGCGGGGCACACCGACCGCTTCGCTGCTGTCGTGACCCATGCCAGCCTGTGGGACCTCGAGCAGTTCGGTCCGACCACGGACGCGGCCTACTACTGGACCCGGGAGATGACGCCGGAGATGGCCACGGCCAACAGCCCCAGCCGTTTCGCCGACGCCATCACCTCACCTGTCCTCGTCATCCATGGCGACAAGGACTACCGGGTGCCGATCGGGGAGGGCTTGCGGCTGTGGTGGGACCTGTGCTCGCGGGCCGAGGACCAGGAGGCGATGCCGCATCGGTTCCTCTACTTCCCGGACGAGAACCACTGGGTCCTGACCCCGCAGCACGCGCGGATCTGGTACGAGACGGTGCTGGCCTTCCTCGACCAGCATGTGCTCGGTCAGCCCGAGCGGGTGCCTGACCTGCTTCGCTGACCGCGGTCAGGCCGTGTCGAGCACGCGGAAGGCCTCAGCCAGGCGGCCTGGCGCGAGGCCGTGCTCAGCGGCCGTACGCCCCAGGTCCTCGCGCAGCTGCTCCTCCACGCCTCGGTCGAGCATCGGGGCCTGACTGTCGTGGGCGCTGCAGGCCTTCACCTTGGCGGTGAAGACGTCGGTCACGTCCACGGCTCGGTTGGCCTCCGGCCCGCCGAACTGCCAGACCTCCGCCACCTCCCACGGCGCCAGATCGAGCTCAGGGAAGGCGAACTCGTTGCGGGCGTCCGGATAGACGGCGGCGAGGGCGGCGGCGCCGGTCGCCAGGTGGTCGGGGTGGTAGAGGTAGACGAAGCGGTAGTTGCGCTCGGCGGCGTGGGTCACGACGACCTCCGGTCGCACCCGCCGAATGGTTCGGGCCAGCTCCAGCCGCAGCTCCCGGTCGACGACGACCCAGCCGTCCGGGCAGCCCAGGAAGACGCATTCGGCGACCCCGAGCGCATCGGCCGCGGCCTGCTGCTCGGACCGCCGGATGCCCGGCACGTCCCCGCGCGCGACGCTCGCGTCGAAGCCGCCGCTGTCGCCGTCGGTCACGCAGACGACGGTGACCTCGCAACCCTGCGCCGTCCAGGTGGCGATCAGGCCGCCGGCACCGAAGTCGGCGTCGTCGGGATGGGCGGCGATGACAAGGGCGCGGGCGGGGGTGTCGGTCATGGCGCCGCCCCTACCCCTGCAGCAGGTCCCGTACGTGCGCCGTCTCGTTGAGACTCGTCACCCCTCGACGACCGTCGCGGGCCGCCCCGATCCGACTCAGCGAGGTGTACGCCGGCGGGAACCAGATGGCCTTGGGGTGACCGACGACGTGTCCGGCGTACGCGTTGATGGTGCCGGCATGGCTGAACAGCACGGCCCGGCCGCCAGGATGCCGGGTGATGATCGCCTCGACCGCGGCGACGACGCGTGCCCGGAAGGCGACGGGGTCGACACCGACGCCGTAGAGGTCGCCGGTCATCAGGGCCTGCCAACGCGGGTCGCGCTCGGCTCTGAGCTCCTCCACCGGGACGTAGGACGTGTCGGCGGTGTCGAACTCCGCGATGCCTTCCTCGATCACGGCCGTGAGACCCAGGGCCCGCTCCAGGGGCTCCGCGGTGGCGCGGGCCCTGGCTGCGGGGGAGGTGTAGAGCGCTGAGACCTGCTGGCGGGCAAGGGCAGCCACGACGCGCTCGGCCTGCAGCAGACCGCGTTCGGCAAGAGACGGGTCGGCCGGCGCACCGCCGTCGGTGCCGTCGATGCGCACGGGCAGGGCGTGCCGGACCAGGACGATCTCCATCGCGCCCACGCTACGGGTGGTGGCGGCGGTGTCGTGCCCCAGACTGGAGGCGTGCCCAGTGCCCTGCCCGATGGCGAGCCCGTCCCGCCGTCGGGGGAGCTGCCTGAGTCCGCGACGCAGGGGCTGGGGTCACGGCCGTTCGGTCTCTACCTGCATGTGCCGTTCTGCGCCTCGCGCTGCGGCTACTGCGACTTCAACACCTACGTCGGCAGCGAGCTCGGGGGCGGCGGGTTGCAGCAGACCTACGTCGACACGGCCATCGAGGAGGTGCGGCTGGCCCGGCGGGTGCTGGGTGATGCGACCCCGTCGGTGCAGACGGTCTTCGTCGGTGGCGGGACCCCGACGCTGCTGCCCGCGGCCGACCTGGTGCGGCTGCTGGCTGCCGCCCGCGACGAGCTGGGATTGGCGCCCAACGCCGAGGTCACGACGGAGGCCAACCCCGACTCGGTCGACGAGCGCTATCTGGCGACGCTGCGCGAGGGCGGCTTCACGAGGGTGTCGTTCGGGATGCAGTCGGCGGTCTCGTCGGTGCTGCGGGTGCTGGAGCGCACCCACACTCCCGGCCGCCCTCAGCAGGCCGCCCGGGACGCCTTCGCCGTCGGCTTCGAGCAGGTCAGCCTCGACCTCATCTACGGCACGCCCGGCGAGAGTGACGACGACTGGCAGGCGTCGCTGGACGAGGCGCTGGAGGTAGGTCCCACGCACGTCTCGGCGTACGCCCTCATCGTCGAGGACGGCACCCGCCTGGGCAGGCAGGTCGCCCGCGGACTGCTGCCCGCGCCGGACGACGACGTGCTGGCCGACCGCTATCTGCTGGCTCAGGCCGCGCTGAAGGGCCTGGGTTGGTACGAGGTCAGCAACTGGGGCGAGCCGTGCCGCCACAACCTCGGCTACTGGCGCGGTCACGACTGGTGGGGGGTGGGCCCGGGTGCTCACAGCCACGTCGGCGGGGTGCGCTGGTGGAACGTCAAGCACCCCAAGGCGTACGCCGAACGGCTGTCGGAGGGCGTCTCACCCGGCGCCGGCCGCGAGCTGCTCAGCGATGACGATCGCCGGGTGGAGCGGATCCTGCTGGAGGTGCGCCTGCGCGAGGGCCTGCCGCTGTCCGTCCTGCGCCCGGCAGGACTCGAGGCGGCTGCCCGCCAGGTCGCCGACGGGCTGCTCGAGGTCGGTCCGCACCGCGAGGGCAGAGCCGTGCTCACCCTGCGCGGACGGCTGCTGGCCGACGCGGTCGTGCGCGATCTCGTCGACTGACCGCTGCGGTCAGTGCACGAAGCGGATGGCCAGCTGTAGCGGTAGGCCGGGTGTCGCAGGACACAGCCCGTTGCAGCAGGTGTTTCCCGAGCCTGCCGGTAACCTGTGATCACTCAGACGTTCTGGTCACTCCCGATCCGGCCGTCACTTCGCGGGCGAGTCTGCCCGCTGGTCGCTTCGCGAGTCGCGCGTCATCGGATCTGTCGATGGCTCGCCGCGTGCGTTCTCCGCGGCCCATCGAACACCTCTGGAGCTCTTCCTTCATGCCAGGCCGTCCCATGTCTCCCCGTTCCTCCTCCTCGTCGTCGCGCGGCTCCTCGAGCGCCGGCCGCTCGGGCTCCGGCGCCTACCGCGGCGGATCGCGTCGCTCCTCCGGTTCCTCCTCGCGCCCGTCCTCGCCGCCGGTGAAGTCCGACCTCGAGCTGGCCCTTGACGCCGCGGCCGACGCCGCAGCTGCCGAGGTCGACGCCCCCGTCGCCTCTTTCGCCTCGCTCGGTCTGCCGGATCGCCTCGTCACGGCGCTGGCCCGTCGCGACCTGCATGCCCCCTTCGCCATCCAGACCCGCTCCATCCCCGACGCCCTGGCTGGCCGCGACGTGCTCGGCCGGGGTGCCACCGGATCGGGCAAGACGCTGGCCTTCGGCCTGCCGCTGCTCACCCGGCTGGTGGGCGGCGAGCGCCTGCGCGGGATGCCCCGAGGGCTGGTGCTCGTGCCGACCCGCGAGCTGGCGCAGCAGGTCCACGACGCGCTGGCCCCGCTGGGTCAGGCCCTCGACCTCAAGGTCAGCGCCGTGTACGGCGGCGCCTCGATGGGTCGCCAGATCGACCAGCTGCGCCGCGGTATCGACCTGGTTGTGGCCACCCCCGGCCGCCTGCAGGACCTGATCGACCAGCGTGAGTGCAGCCTCGAGCGCGTCGAGGTCACCGTTCTGGACGAGGCCGACCACATGGCCGACCTGGGCTTCATGCCCGCGGTCACCGCCCTGCTCGACATGACCGCGGCGACCACGCAGCGCCTGCTGTTCTCGGCCACGCTGGACCGCGGCGTAGACAAGCTGGTGCGCTCCTACCTCAAGGAGCCGGCGATCCACGCCGTCGCCACCGCGGAGTCCAAGGTGACGACGATGGACCACCGGGTCTACGCCGTGCAGCACGACGCGAAGGTCGACATCGCGGCGGAGATCGCCGCCCGGCCGGGTCGCACCCTGTTCTTCGTACGCACCAAGCACGGTGCGGACCGCCTGGCCCTGCAGCTGCGCAAGGTGGGTGTGGAGGCAGGCG
>JBBPYI010000236.1:0-5721 GCA_038200075.1 Mycobacteriales bacterium | reverse complement strand
GGTCGGCTGGGCCGGTTGGTGCAGGAGCTCATCGACCTGTCGCGGCTGCAGGGCGCCGACCCGCTGCCCGAGCAGGAGCTCGTCGAGGTCGACCGCGTCGTGGCCGAGGCGGTCGACCGGACCCGCACCACCGCCACCGCCCGCGGCATCGAGATCGTGCGCGGCGGCGAGCGGACCCTGACGGTCCGCGGCTCGGAGAAGCAGCTCGTCACCGCCGTGGGCAACCTCATCGAGAACGCCGTGCACTACAGCCCCGAGCGCACCCGAGTGGCCGTGGCCGTACGCCGGCGCGACGGGGCGATCGAGATCAGCGTGACCGACCAGGGCATGGGGATCGCCGAGAAGGACCTCGAGCGGGTCTTCGAGCGGTTCTACCGCGCCGACCCGGCCCGCTCTCGCGCCACCGGCGGCACGGGCCTCGGCCTCGCCATCGTCAAGCACGTCGCCACCAACCACGGTGGTGAGGTGAGCGTCTGGAGCGTCGAGGGCTCCGGGTCGACGTTCACCCTGCGGCTCCCGCCCTCAGCGGAGGCCGTTCCACTCGCACACCACGGGGAGACTGCGTGACACGAGTCCTGGTCGTCGAGGACGAGGAGTCCATCTCGGACCCGCTGTCCTACCTGCTGCGTCAGGAGGGGTTCGAGGTCGCCGTCGCGGCCACCGGACCCGAGGGGCTCGCCGAGTTCGACCGCGGGGGCGCCGACATCGTCCTGCTCGACCTCATGCTGCCCGGGCTGTCCGGTACGGAGGTCTGCCGCACCCTGCGGACCAAGAGCTCGGTGCCGGTCATCATGCTGACCGCCCGCGACAGCGAGGTCGACAAGGTCGTCGGGCTCGAGCTCGGGGCCGACGACTACGTCACCAAGCCGTTCAGCTCCCGCGAGCTCGTCGCACGTGTCCGCGCGGTGCTGCGCCGTGGCGCCGAGGCCGAGGACCTGGCGCCGACCGCCCTGGAGGCCGGGCCCGTGCGGATGGACGTCGACCGTCATGTCGTGACCGTCGACGGCGTGCAGACCCCCATGCCGCTCAAGGAGTTCGAGCTGTTGGAGATGCTGCTGCGCAACGCCGGGCGGGTGCTGACCCGCGGTCAGCTCATCGACCGGGTCTGGGGCGCGGACTACGTCGGCGACACCAAGACCCTCGACGTCCACGTCAAGCGGCTGCGCTCCAAGATCGAGCCCGACCCCGGCGCCCCCCAGCACCTGGTGACCGTCCGTGGCCTGGGCTACAAGTTCGAGACCTGAGCCGCCGGGTGGGTCGGCGGCGCGCCGCTCGCCCGCCGCGCGCACAACCGGGCCAGCTCGGCGTACGCCGGCTCGCCGAGCAGCTCGGTCAGCTCCGGGGCGTAGGACACCCACAGCGGGTCGGCGCCCACGTGCGCGGCCGGTGACGACGTGCACCACCAGTGCAGGTCGGCGCCGCCGGGACCCCAGCCGCGCCGGTCGAACTCCCCGATCGAGGTCACCAGCACCGAGACCTCGTCGGGCCGCTCCACCCACTCCTGCGTACGACGGACCGGCAGCTGCCAGCACACGTCCGGCTTGGTCTGCAGCGGATGCAGCCCGACCCGCTCGGCCAGCGCGTGCAGCGCGCAGCCCGCGCCGCCGGAGAAGCCCGGCCGGTTGAGGAACACGCACGCCCCGTCCACGACGCGGGTGCGCAGTGCCGGCTCGCCTTCGAGCTCGTCGTCCTCGCTGACGCCGAGCCGGCGCCCGACCTCGGCGTACTGCCACTGCTTGGCCTTGAGCTTTCCTGCGAAGCCCTCGATGCGGGCCTGGTCGTCGGCGTCGGCGTAGAAGGCCCCGTGGGTGCAGCAGCCGTCGTCGGCCCGGCCCTCCACCACACCCTCGCAGCCGCGGCCGTAGACGCAGGTCCAGGACGACAGCAGCCAGGTCAGGTCGGCGCGGATCACGCCGAGCGGGTCGGCCGGGTCGGTGAACTCGATCCACTCGCGGGCGCCGTCGCCGTCGACCTCTCCGCGGCGCAGGGCCGGCATGCCCAGGTCCGTCATGCCGGCACCAGGCGCACGACCAGGATCGCGATGTCGTCCTCGAGCTCGCCCGCGGCCAGCTCGGTCAGCAGGTGGTCGCACACGGCTTCGGCGTCGGTCGTCGGCGCCGAGGCGCCGGCGGCCTGCAGCGCGGCGAGGCCCTCGTCCAGGCCGCGGTCGCGGTGCTCGATGAGCCCGTCGGTGCACAGCACCAGCATCGAGCCGGGCTCCAGCTCGTGCTCGACCTCGGCCCGGACGGTCCCCAGGTCCGCGCCGACCAGCAGGGACGGTTCGCCGCCCAGCAGGCGTACGCCCCCGTCCGGGGTCCGCAGCACCGGCGGCAGGTGCCCGGCGTTGACGAGCAGCACCCGGCCCGGGGCATCGGCAGACGGCAGGTCGAGCCGGCCGTAGACGCACGTCGCCAGCTGCGCCATCGACAGGCCCTGCACCAGCTGGTCGAGCCGGTCCAGCACGACGGCCGGGCCGTCGCCCTGCCAGGCATAGCTCTGCAGCACCGACCGCAGCTGGCCCATGGCGACCGCCGCCGCCAGGTCGTGACCCATCACGTCGCCGATCGCCAGCCCGACCGCGCCGTCGGGCAGCTCGAACAGGTCGTACCAGTCGCCGCCGACCCGGGCCGCCGTCGAACCCGGGAGGTAGCGGGCGGCCCGGTCGATCCCGTGGACCTGTGCGAGCTGCGGCAGCAGGCTGCGCTGCAGCTGCTCGGCGACGTGGTGCTCGCGCTGGTAGAGCCGGGCGTTGTCGACGGCCAGCGCTGCCCGGCGAGCCAGGTCGGCGGCCGTGCGCAGGTCGTCCTCGTCGAACTGGCGCCCCGAGCCGTCGGCCAGCAGCGTGAGGGCGCCGAGCACCTGGCTACGGGCCCGCAACGGCACGATCATGACTTCGCTGATCCCGATGCTGCGGTAGAGCTGGCGCAGCTCTGGGTCGGCCGATCCCCCTTCCAGCAGGGCGTCGTCCACCGGCTGGAGCAGCACCGGGTGACCGCCGGCCAGCACCCTGGCGGTGTGGGAGCTGGGGCGCAGGCTGGTCGTCAGCTGCTCGAGGCGGCGCAGCTGGGGGGCGTGCGCGTCGTCGCGGTGGTGCGCCAGGACCCGCTCCACCGCTCCGTCGGCTCCGAGCAGGTGCACGGTGGCCCAATCGGCCAGCAGGGGAGCGACCAGTCCGAGCAGGCGTTCCAGCGACTCGTCGACGTCCAGCGTCGCGGCCAGCACGGTCGTCGCCTCGGCCAGCAGCGCCAGGCGATGCTGGGAGCGCTCGGCGTCGGTGCGGGCGGCCTGCTCGGCGAGCAGGTGCCGTTCGCGTTCCTGCTCGATGCCCACCCGGCCGGTCACGTCGGCCTGGATGCCCACGAAGTGGGTGAGCTCACCGACGCCGTCGAAGACGGGGGACAGCGACAGCTCGTTCCAGAAGGCGGTGCCGTCCTGGCGGTGGTTGAGCAGCGTGACGGTGACGTGCTCCCGCGCGTCCAGGGCGGCGCGGATGCGCTGGATGGCCGCGGGATCGGTGTCGGGGCCCTGCAAGAAACAGCAGTTGCGCCCCAGCACCTGTTCGCGGGTGTAGCCGGTGGTGGTCTCGAAGGCCGGGTTGACGAAGACCAGCGGGTTGCCGGGCAACCGCGGGTCGCTGATGGTGAAGGCCAGTCCGGCCGCGACGACCGCGCGCACCAGGACCTCGAACTGAGCGCCGCCGGCGTCGAGCTCGGACACGGCGGCACCTGGCTCCCATGCCGCGGCAGCCTGGTTCACAACCATCTCAACGACCCTAGTCCGGCCGGGGCCGTTCTCGGTAGCGTGCTGCGGTATGGCAGGTGGCGCGTGAGGTCGACCGGATGAGGCTTGGCGTGCTGGACGTCGGGTCCAACACCGTCCACCTGCTCGTGGTCGACGCCCATCAAGGCGGTCACCCCGATCCGGTGCGGTCCCACAAGAACGAGCTGCGTCTGGCCGAGCTGCTGCGGCCCGACGGCTCGCTGGGTCCGCACGGGACCGACGTCCTGTGCGCGGCTGTCGCCGAGGCGCGCCAGGCCGCCGAGCAGGAGGGCGTGGAGGACCTGGTCGCCTTCGCCACCTCGGCCGTCCGCGACGCGACCGACTCCGCGCAGGTGCTCGCAGCGGTCCGGGAGCGTGCCGGGGTGGAGCTGCAGGTGCTTCCCGGCGAGGACGAGGCGCGGCTGACCTTCCTGGCCGTACGCCGCTGGTTCGGCTGGAGCGCCGGTCGGCTGCTGTGCCTGGACATCGGTGGCGGGTCGCTGGAGCTGGCGACCGGGATCGACGAGGAGCCCGAGGTCGCGCTGTCGCTGCCGCTCGGCGCCGGCCGGCTCACCCGCGACCGGCTGCGGGCCGAGCGCCCGTCGCGTAAAGAGCTCGACGCGGTGCGGGCCTACGCGCGCGAGCAGCTGCAGGCCGTACGCCCGGCGCTGCTCGCCCACGGACCCGCCGACCGGGGTGTCGTGACCAGCAAGACCTTCCGCGCGCTGGCCCGCCTGGACGGCGCGGCCCCGAGCGACCGCGGCCCGCGGGTGCCTCGGCGGCTGCGCCGGGCCGGTCTGGCCCGCACCGTCGAGCAGCTCTCGAACCTGTCGATCACTGCCCGCTCCGCCCTGCCCGGCGTCTCGGCCGGCCGGGCCCACCAGCTGCTGGCCGGCGCGGTCGTGGCCCACGAGGCGCTGGACGTGCTGGGCCTGGAGGAGGTCGCGGTCTGCCCTTGGGCGCTGCGCGAGGGCGTCATCCTGCGCCGCCTGGACTGGCTGGCCGGCGCTTGAGCCGTCGCGGGCAACCCGTACCGTAGGAGGTCATATGACCAGTCCCGTCGGCGCTCCGGCCGTCGTCCAGGAGCCGATCGCCAAGGTCGGCCTCGCGACCGCCAGCGTCTATCCCGAGTCGACCGCCAACGCCTTCGAGATCGCCGCCCGACTGGGCTACGACGGGGTCGAGGTGATGGTCTGGACCGACCCGGTCAGCCAGGACATCACCGCGCTGCGGCGCCTGTCGGACTACCACCAGATCCCGATCCTGGCGCTGCACGCGCCGTGCCTGGTCATCACCCAGCGGGTCTGGGGCACCGACCCCTGGGTCAAGCTGGTGCGCGCCAAGGAGGCGGCCGAGGAGTGCGGCGCGCAGACCGTCGTGGTGCACCCGCCGTTTCGCTGGCAGCGGGAGTACGCCCGGCAGTTCCTCGGCGGCATCCAGCAGATGGGCGACGAGACCGACGTCCGCTTCGCCGTGGAGAACATGTTCCCGCTGCGCGCGCGCGGTCGCGAGGTCACGCCGTACGCCCCGGACTGGGACCCGACCACCGAGGACTTCCCGGACTTCACCCTGGACCTGTCTCACACGTCGGTGTCGCGCAGCGATGCCCTCGCGATGGCCGCGACCATGGGCGAGCGGCTGTCGCACGTGCACATCGCCGATGGTCTGGGCTCCGCCCGCGACGAGCATCTGGTGCCCGGTCGTGGGACCCAGCCCTGCGCGGAGCTACTGGAAGGCCTTGCGGTGCAGGATTTCTCCGGGCTCGTGGTCGTCGAGGTGAACACCCGAAAATGCGAGGACCGGGCCGAGCGGGAGGCGGATCTGGCCGAGGCGCTGGCCTTCACACGCCTGAACCTGGCCGCTCCGGCAGACACCGACACGAGCCCGTACCGACGCTGAGTACGCCCGCGGCCCCCGGGGGTGGGGTGGCGGGGGCGCGGGGGGGCCCGGGGGGGGCGGGGG
>JBBPYI010000235.1:0-5029 GCA_038200075.1 Mycobacteriales bacterium | reverse complement strand
CGTGTGCGGCGCCGAGCCGCTGTTCCTGCAGGACTACATCGCCTGCGGGCAGGTCGTGCCCGAGCGCATCGCCGAGATCGTCGGCGGCATCGCCGCCGGCTGCGAGCTGGCGGGTTGCGCGCTGGTCGGCGGCGAGACCGCCGAGCACCCCGGTCTGATGCCGGTCGACCACTACGACATCGCCGGCACCGGTGTCGGCGTCGTCGAGGCCGATGCGCTGCTCGGACCGGAGTGCGTGCAGGACGGCGACGTCGTGATCGCGATGGCCTCCAGCGGGCTGCACAGCAACGGCTTCTCGCTGGTTCGTCACGTGCTGCTGGCCGGCGCGCGGATGCGCCTGGACGCCCACGTCGACGAGCTCGGCGGCCCGCTCGGCGAGGCCCTGCTCGTGCCGACCCGGATCTACGCCAAGGACTGCCTGGCCCTCATCGAGGAGACCGAGGTGCACGGCTTCAGCCACGTCACCGGCGGCGGACTCGCCGCCAACCTCGCGCGAGTGCTGCCCGAGCACCTGTCGGCCACCCTGGACCGCTCGTCGTGGACACCCGAGCCGGTCTTCGGCCTCGTGCAGGCCCGCGGCAGGGTCGAGCAGGTTGAGATGGACCGCACCTTCAACATGGGCGTCGGCATGGTGGCGCTGGTCGCGCCGGCCGACGTCGACCGGGCGCTGGCCCTGCTGACCGCCCGGCACGTCCCGGCCTGGGTGCTCGGCACCGTCGGCCCCGGCGATGGCAGCGTCACCCTGCAGGGCGCCCACCCCGCCTGACCGGCAGGCCCACCGGGGCATGAGGACGCCTTTTGATGACGACAAAGGGCGGCCCGGGTCGGGCCGCCCCTTCGGCGCAGGACTAGCGAGCTGAGCGGTCGTCGTCCCTGGCGTACGGGTCGTCGTCGTCCTCGTCGTCGTCCACGACCGAGCTGGTCGTCGAGGAGCTGGCCGTCCCGGCGAGCTCGGCCTTGAGCCGCTCGGGGTCCAGGCTCCCGCTGCTGTACTTGAGCTCGCGAGCGACCTTGGTCTGCTTCGCCTTGGCACGGCCGCGCCCCATGGCTCGACCCCCTCGCTACGGCGGGACCCGACGGTCCCGGACAGTGGTGTGCGTACCTGATGAACGGCGGCCCGAGGACTGGCGTTCCCGCGGACACTGCCAGGGGCCCACGTTACAGGGTGGCCGGCCGGATCCGCACCCGGCGGCGGCACCCACGCGGCCAGGTGCACCAGCAGCCTGGCAAAGATCTTGTCTGGTTGCGGCAGGAACCGGGCGCGAGGGCGGCGAACTCCTGTGCCACCCAGCCCCGCCCCTGCCTGCCACGGAGTCCTCGATGCGCATCCGTACCGCTCTCACCGTCTCGCTCGGCGCTGTCGTCGCCGCCGGCGCGCTCAGCCCCGCCCTCGCGGCTCCGAAGCCCACGCCCAAGCCGATCACGAAGACGTACACGGCCAGCGCGACTCCCGACCCCACGCCGGTGGCCGGCGACCCCTGCCAGCCGGTGACGCCGGCGGGCCGGTTCACCGAGCCCTTCAAGGTGCCGGCCGCGGGCACGCTGGCCATCACGATCAAGATGACCGGTGACTGGGCCCTGGCCCTGCGCAGCAAGAGCGGCAGCACTCTGGCGAGCTCGGACGGCGGCATGCCGATGGACGCCGAGAGCATCCAGACGAAGTTCAAGAAGCCGACCGAGGTCCTCATCGACGCCTGCAACTTCGCCGGTGCCCCCACAGCGGAAGTCACCTACACCTTCACCTACGCCCCCGCCAAGTAGGAGCACAGATGCGCACCCGGACCGCCTTCGCCCTCTCGCTCACCGGCGTCGTGGCGCTCGGCGCGCTCAGCCCGGCCCTTGCCGCCCCCAAGGCCAAGCCGGTGAGCAAGAGCTACACCGCAACCGCGTTCCCGCCGGACCCCTCGCACGCCGGGGTGACCAGCGGCATCTGCAACACCACGATCCCGGCCTCGCAGCACAACGAGGGCTTCACCGTCCCCGTCCCCGGCACGATCAAGGTCAACATGACCGGTTTCCAGGGTGACTGGGACCTCGCGATCTACCAGGGCGGGTCGCTCATCGCGCAGTCCGCCCAGTCCACGACGGACCCGGTCGACCGGCCGGAGTCGATCACCCTGAAGCTCAAGAAGACCGGCGCGAAGATCCAGATCCGTGCCTGCAACTTCGCGGGTGGTCCGACCGCCAACGTGAAGTACGTCCACACGCCCATCTGAGGTCAGCGCCCGTCCGGGCCCGCCGCCCTTCAGGCTCAGTCGCGGCCCGGCACCAGCACGCTGCGCAGCCGGCCGACCTCGGCCATCCGCCGCTCGGCCAGCCGGTCGGCGGCGACGGCGGGCGGCACCCCGTCGGCGTCGGCGAGGCGGAAGATCGCCAGGGTCGTGTCGAAGATGCCGGCCGCCTTGGCCTTGGCCCGCTCGAAGCGGAAGCCGCCCCGGCCGACGGCCTCGTCAGCGACCTGCACCAGCCCGCCGGCGTTCGCGACGTAGTCGGGCGTGTAGAGCACGCTGCGGTCGGCCAGCACCTTCTCGATGCCGGGGTGCGCGAGCTGGTTGTTGGCGGCGCCACACACCACGCGGGCCTGCAGCCGGGGCACCAGCTCGTCAGAGACCGAGCCGCCGAGCGCGCAGGGGGCGTAGACGTCGCAGTCAGCCGTACGCATGGCTTCGACGTCGGCGGTCTCGGCGCCCAGCGCCGCCGCGCGCGACACCGCGGTCGGGTTGACGTCGGACACCACGACCGAGGCGCCGTCGGAGATCAGGTGCTCGACCAGGTGGTAGCCGACCTTGCCGACACCCTCCACCGCGACCCGGCGGCCGGCCAGCGTCGGCGCCCCCCAGGTGTGCTGGGCGGCCGCGCGCATGGCCTGGAACACGCCGTACGCCGTGAGCACCGCGCTGTCCCCGGCGCCGCCGTTCTCCGGCGACCGGCCCGTCGCGAAGTCAGTCTCCTTGGAGATGACGTCCATGTCCTGCACGAAGGTGCCGACGTCGCAGGCGGTGTAGTAGCGCCCGCCTAGGGACTGCACGAAGCGGCCGTACGCCCGCAGCAGCGCCTCAGTCTTGTCGCGCGTCGGGTCACCCAGGATGACGGCCTTGCCGCCGCCGAGGTCGATGCCGGCGCAGGCGGCCTTGTAGGCCATCGCCTTGCTCAGCTTGAGCACGTCGTCGACAGCGGCGTCCTCGCTGGCGTACGGGTAGAAGCGGGTCCCCCCGAGCGCAGGCCCCAGGGCTGTGGAGTAGACGGCGATGATGGCTTTGAGGCCACTCGCGCGGTCCTGGCAGAACACGACCTGCTCGTGTCCCGCGTCCTTGAGGTGGTCGGTGCGGTCGAAGACGCTCACGGCGTCGCTCCTTGTCGTCGCTGCCCGCGAGGGCGGTGTCGTCGCGCCCTCGTGAGGCTGGACGTGGTGCTGGGGGAGGTGTGCCCCACCGGAAGGCTAGCGAGCGCAGCGGTCCGTGCGAGCATCCAGGCCATGACGGCGCATGCGGCTTTCCTGCGGGTGTACGAGCCGCTGGCCGCCTTCGAGGGCGACCAGCGCCGGCAGTGGGAGTCCTATCTTTCGGCCGGCGACGCGCCCCGGCCAACCGACGGCGTGGCGATGGAGCGGGAGGCGGCCGTACGCGCCGGCGCCGCCCGGCCTGTCCTGGCGCTGCCGGAGGTGGCCGACCACGCCTACGTCACCGACGTCGACGGGGTGACGCTGGTCTGCCCCTGGCGGACCCGACTGCGCGCGTTGGAGGCGCTGGAGGAGTTCGCCGACGGCCTGCCGGAGATGGTCCTGCAGGCCTTTGTGCCGCTCGAGGTGGTGCGTACGGCGCAGGAGCAGCTCGATGAGCTGCGGGTCGCGAACCCCGACCTGCGCACGCACCAGCTCACCAGCACCTGGCAGGTGCCGCTGCGGTGGTTCGTGCTGGTGGACGCCGAGGAGCGCGTCGTGCAGGTCGGCGCGCCCGCCGCCCCCGGCGACACCCGCCTCACCGGCCGCAGCCTGGTCTACCGGACGGCGATGTCGCGAGCCCGCCGCCGGACGGCCCGTGCGCTGGCGGTGCTGCGGCGTACGGTCGACGACGGGTTCGTCACGGCGGGGGTCGAGGACCTCGGCCGGTGGCTGGAGGAGTTCCACCCGCGCTCGCTGGTCGAGCTGGACTACGGCGGCCTGGTGCACCTGCTCGATGACGCCGAGCTGCAGACCGACGAGTCGGCGCGCGACATCGCGGGCGCGCTGACGGCGCTGGGCGGCGGCGATGCCCAGGCGGCGGCCGCGGCGTACGGCCGGGTGATGGCCCGCATGAAGGCGCTGCAGGCCGTCGAGAGCGCCTCCTGAACGCTGCGGTCTAGTCCCAAGATGGCCCGTACGGGCCATACCGCCGAAAGCCGACATCGCGCACAGTGATGGGTGCGCGGGCAGTTGGCCCGCACTTGAGAGGACCCCAGCCATGAGCACCCGCACCCCCGAGTCCGAGGCACTTCTCACGCCGGCTGAGGTCGCCACGATGTTCCGCGTCGACCCCAAGACCGTCACCCGCTGGGCCAAGTCCGGCAAGCTCACCTCGATCCGCACCCTCGGTGGCCACCGCCGCTACCGCGAGGCTGAGGTTCGCTCGCTGCTCGCCGGGATTCCGGCGCCGCGCCCGCAGGCGTAGTCGACTGCAGCCAGGCTCAGAGCATTCCTGCAAGATCTGAGCCGACGGTGGGGTAGGCCGCGGTGGCGGACTTGAGCTGTCGGGTGGTCAGTCCGAGCTTGATGGCCAGGCCGACTGTGTTGATCAGCTCGCCGTACTCGGGTCCAAGCAGGTGCGCTCCGACGATTTGGTCGGTGGACCTGTCGATGAGGACCTTGGCGGCGGCGGTGGTCTCTCCGATGCGGTAGTTGGAGTACCAGCCGCTGGTGTCCTGGTAGCGGACGTCGAGGTCCAGGCCGGCCTCGCGCGCCTCGTGTTCGAGCAGGCCGACGCGGGTGAGCTCGGGGATGGTGAACACCGCGGTCGGGATGCCGGCGTAGTCGGGCACGGTGGTGGTGTCCTTG
>JBBPYI010000234.1:0-3900 GCA_038200075.1 Mycobacteriales bacterium | reverse complement strand
TTGACCGTCGCGCAGGTCCGCGCGCTCGCTGACGCGATGCCCGACCGCACCCGCGCGCTGGTGCTCACCCAGGCCGGACTTGGCTTGCGCATTGCCGAGCTGCTCGGACTCCGAGTCTGTGACGTGGACTTCCTACGCCGCACCGTGACCGTGACGTGGCAGCTGGGCCGCGACGGGCACAGCCTACTGCCGCCAAAGACCCCCCGCTCACGACGGGTGCTCCCGCTGCCCGGCGTCGTCGCCCACGCCTTGGCCGCCCACCTGGCCGCCTATCCTCCCGGTGCTGACGGGTGGCTGTTCACCAGCTCAACGGGTGCACCGTGGGGTCACGCCCGGTACGGATCGGAGCTGTGGGGCCTCGCCCGGCGCCGCGCGGCACTGCCGGAGGGCACCACGACGCACGACCTGCGCCACCACTACGCCTCAGTGCTGCTCGCCGCCGGGGAGAGCGTGGTGGCCGTCGCCGAGCGGCTCGGTCACGAGAACGCGACGTTGGTGTTGACGACCTACGGGCACCTAATGCCTGACTCTGAGGACCGCACCCGCCGCGCCGTCGACGAGGCCTGGAGCGCCCCCGAGGTGATCTGCGACGGCCCGACGTCGCCCCGAGAGGCCCCCGCAGGCCCCTGACCTGCAACAACAAGCCCCACCTAGCACTACACCAACTACCGGTAGGCCGGAGTCAGAGGCGCCGGCCCGCCATCTGCTCGAGCCGGGCGATCCGGTCGGCCATCGGCGGGTGGGTGCTGAACAGCTTGCCGACCCCGCCGCCGCGGAACGGGTTGGCGATCATCAGCGAGCTGGTCGGCGCGAGCTTGGGGTCCTCGACGAGCGGTCGGGCGGCCGTACCGTGCTCGAGCTTGCGCAGCGCGCTCGCCAGCGCCAGCGGATCGCCGGTGACCTGGGCACCGGTGGCGTCGGCCTGGTATTCGCGGTTGCGACTGATCGCCATCTGGATCACGCCGGCGGCGATCGGGCCGAGGATGATCAGCAGCAGGCTTGCGAACAGGCCGCCGCCGCCCTCCTCGTCGTCACGTCCCCCACCGAACAGCATCGAGAGCTGGGCGAAGTTGGCCATGAACGTGATGACGGTGGCCAGCGCGGCCGCGACCGAGGCGATGAGGATGTCGCGGTTGCCGACGTGGGCCAGCTCGTGGCCGAGCACGCCGCGCAGCTCGCGCTCGTCGAGCAGCTCCAGGATGCCCTCGGTGCAGCAGACCGCGGCGTGCTGCGGGTTGCGGCCGGTCGCGAACGCGTTCGGCGCCTCCGTCGGGCTCAGGTAGAGCCGCGGCATCGGGATGCGCATGGCTGAGGCGAGCTCGGCGACGGTGGCGTACAGCTGGGGCGCCTGGACCTGGCTGACCGGATAGGCGCGCATGCTCTTGAGCGCCAGCTTGTCGCTGTTGACGTAGGAGTAGCCGTTCACGCCCAGCGCGATGAACACGGCGAGGAACAACCCGCCGGTGCCGAACTGGGCGCCGACGAACAAGATCACGGCAGACAGCAGACCGAGCAGGGCGGCGGTCTTGAGTCCGTTGTACTGGCGGTGCACGAGGTCCTCCGGAGACGTCAGGGGTGCACCCGGTCAAACGACACGGGCGGAAGCGTCGTTCCGTCAGGACAGCGGGCGAAGACATGCGCGATCCACAGCAGTCCACTGCTAGGGATTGCGCATGTCTTCCGGGCTGGCGCAGGTCAGCGGGCGCGCTGGGCGGCCACGGCGTCGAGGCGCTGGGCCGCGACGACCTCCTCCGCCGGCTCGGCAGCGGGGTCGAGCGCAGGCGGTACGGGCACCTCGCGGATCCACGCCTGCAGCGCGGCCCGCTCCTGCACCAGCTCCTCGCGCACCTCGGTCGCGGGCACCAGCGCGGGCGCCCAGAACAGCGCGTCGAAGGGGCAGACCTCCACGCAGATGCCGCAGTACAGGCACAGCGACCAGTCGATGGCGAAGCGGTCCACGACGTGCCGGGTGCGGGCCCGGCCACCCTGCTTGGCGGGAGGGGCGAGCTCGGTGTGGCCCTCGATGTGCAGGCACCAGTCGGGGCACTCCCGCGCGCACAGCATGCACACGGTGCAGTTCTCCTCCAGCAGCCCGATCGTCCCCCGGCTGCGGGCGGGCGGGCTCACGAGGCACCCGGTGGCTGCAGCCGGCGCTTGCTGGGCCGCCCGCCCTCGCCGCTGTCGGCCGGGTCGATCGCACCGGGCCAGTCCAGCTCGGCCCGCGCGGCCAGCACGTGGTCCTTGCGCAAGGGGTGCGTCACCCCGTCCGGCGCGAGCAGCAGCGGCGCGGGGTCGGGGTGGCCGTCGAAGGCCACGCCGTACATCTCGGCGATCTCCCGCTCGTGCCAGGCGGCGCCCGCGAAGACCCCGGTCAGGGTCGGCACGCGGGCGTCCTCGCGCGGGCAGGTGGTCCGCACGTGCACGGCCCAGCGGCCGGGCACCGACCAGAGCCGGGCGACGACGTCGAAGCCACCGGGCGACTGGTCCACCGCGGTGAGCAGGTCCAGGAAGGACCCGCCCGCGTCGCGGACGGCGCTCACCGACTCCACCCAGGCCTCGCGGGGCACGTCGGCAGTGGTCACGGCGTACGCGGTGCTCACCGTTGCGCCCGGCAGCAGCGCCGCGAGATCCGGAGCGCTGCCAGCAGCTGGCGTCCCAGTAGCTGGCGTCGCAGCAGTTGACGTCACAACGTCGCCAGCGCGTCGAGCAGCGCCTCCGGGCGCGGCGGGCAGCCCGGCACCCAGAGGTCGACCGGCACGACCAGGTGCACGCCGCGGGTGACACAGTAGGAGTCCCAGTAGGGCCCGCCGCTGTTGGCGCAGGCGCCGAAGGAGACCACCTTCACCGGGCCGGGCAGGCTGTCGTAGAGCCGGCGCACCAGCGGCGCGAGCTTGTCGGTGACGGTGCCGGACACCAGCAGCACGTCGACCGGCTCGTCACCGGCCGCCAGCGGCAGCGTCCCGGGCACGTCGTTGTCGCCAAGCGCCGCCAGCACCGCCTCGACCGCGCAGCAGGCCAGGCCGACGTTGAGCACCGACAGGCGGTAGGCCCGGCCGCCGGTCAGCACCAGCGCGGGCGGGCGGGGCTGCACGAGCCTCAGCCCGTACGGGCCAGCACGAAGTCGGTCAGCGACAGCAGCGCGTCCTGCACCGGACCGGCGGGCAGCTCCCCCGCCACCGCGCGGGCCTCGGCCACGAAGCCGGCCAGCCGCTCGTGCGCGGCCGCCATCGCCGGGTGGGCCCGCAGCAGCCCCAGTGCCTCGGCCAGCAGGGCGTCGTCGGTCAGGTCCCCGACGAGCAGTTCACGCAGCCGAGCGGTCGCCGGGGAGTCGCTGCCGGAGTCGCCGGCCAGCACCAGCAGCACCGGCAGCGTCCGGATGCCCTCGCGCAGGTCGGTGCCGGGTGTCTTACCGGAGGCGTCGGTGTCGGACAGCACGTCGATCAGGTCGTCGGAGAGCTGGAAGGCGGTGCCGAAGACCTCTCCGAAGCGGGCGGCGGACTCCACCTGCGCGGCAGGCGCTCCGGCGGCCATCGCGCCGAGCCGGGCGGAGGTCGCGATCAGCGAGGCGGTCTTGTCGGCGATGACCTGCAGGTGGTGCGCGACCGGGTCCTGGCCGTCGGCCGGGCCGGCGGTCTCGCTGATCTGCCCCTCGACCAGGCGGGCGAAGGTGCGCGACTGCAGGTGGGTCGCCTCGGTGCCCAGGCCGGCAGTGAGGTCCGAGGCGCGGGCGAACAGGTAGTCACCGGTGAGGATCGCGACCGTGTTCGTCCAGCGGCTGTTGGCCGAGGCGGCCCCGCGCCGCACGTCGGCCTCGTCCATGACGTCGTCGTGGTAGAGCGTCGCGAGGTGGGTGAGCTCGACCACGACCGCGGCGTCGACGACGTCGGGGCTGTCCGGATC
>JBBPYI010000233.1:0-8720 GCA_038200075.1 Mycobacteriales bacterium | reverse complement strand
GCTCTCGTGCTGCTCGCCGGCGCGGGGCTGTCGGCGGGGGTGGCGCTGCTGGCCGTACGCCCCCACCTGCCCGATGTGGCCACCGGCCGCGCGGGGGATGCGCTCGGGTGGGTCGCCGGCGGGGTGGCTGCCGGGCTGCTGCTGCGTGAGGTGCTCGGGTTGCTGCTGCCGCAGGAGGGCTACGCCGTGCCCGACCCGCTGCGCTTGGACGCGCTGACGCCCAGCGGGGTGGTGCTGCTGCCGGGCGGACAGGTGCTGGCCGCCCGGGTCCCGGCCGTGCTGGTGATCGCCCTGCTGGCCGGGTTGGCCGTGCAGCGGCTGCTGGCTCGCTCCCGCTTCGGCCGGGCGCTGCGGGCGGTGGCCGACGACCCAGAGGCCGCGGCGCTGTGCGGGGTACCGGCCCGGCGGATCGTGCTGCAGGCCTTCGTGCTGGCCGGTCTGCTGGCGGGACTCGCCGGGTTGCTCGACGCGCCCGGTCGGGCCAGCCTGTCGGTCGACGACGGGGTGGTGCTCGGACTGTCCGGGATCGCCGCGGCCCTGCTCGGTGGGCTCGGGTCGGCGCGCGGCGCGCTGCTGGGTGGTCTGGCCGTCGGGCTGCTCCAGGCGCTGGTCGTCACCGTCCTGGACCCGCGCTGGACCGACGTCGTGCCGCTCGCCCTGCTCGTCGGTCTGCTGGCACTGCGACCCGAGGGCGTACGCCGCACGGTTGCCGCATGACGGGCGTAGGCGCGTGATCGAGCTGGCCCAGGCGCTGTGGCTGCTGCTGGCGGCGGCCGGGCTCGCGCTGTCGGTGACGTACGCCGGGCTGCCGATCCTGGGTCAGGGCGCGTTCGTCGCGGTCGGCGGGGTCGGGACGGCCCTGCTCGGACCTGGCGGCGCCGGGCTGCCGCTCGGCGTGGCGGTGGTGCTGGCCGTCGTGGTCGCGGGCCTGCTCGGGCACCTCGTCGCGCTCGGCGCCTCCCGGTTGGAGGGCGCCTACCTCGCGCTGGCGACCTGGGCGCTGGCCTGGCTGGTCTTCCGCTCCCTGGAGGCCTTCCCCACGGTCTCCGGCGGGGATCAGGGGCTGGTCCGGCCGGCCCCGGCCCGGCTGGTCTCGCAGACGCTGGGGCTCTCGCTTGCGCTGACCCCTGCGGTCCACGTCGTCCTGGCGGGGCTGCTGTGCCTGGCTGCGCTGCTCGCGCTGCGCCGACTCGACCGCGGACCGGCCGGACTGGACCTCGCGGCGTTGCGCGAAGGCCCGGCGCTGGCCGCCTCGCTGGGGGTGCCGGTGGCGGCGCGCCGGCGGGCGGTGCTGACTGCGACTGCGGTGCTGGGCGGGCTGTCCGGGGCCGGGACCACCGTGCTGCTCGGCCTGGTCGCCCCCGCCGACGTGAGCCCCCTGCTGTCGCTTCAGCTGTTCGTCGCGGTCCTGCTCGGTGGGACGGCCCGCTGGTGGGGCCCGGTGCTGGGCGTGGCGGTGCTCTCGGCGCTGCCACCGGTCGCCGATGCGCTCGCCGCAGGCGCAGGCCTGGCCCCCGAACGGGCCCGGGGCGCCCTGACCGCCGCGCTGCTGGTGGCCGTGCTGGCCCTGCGGGGGCCCGTCGGCCGGCTGCTGGCGCGTACGCCCGTTGGCCCTCAGGGCGCGCACGTCCCGACGACACCGACCCCGCCCCGGGCCGTCGAGGCCGCGGTCCTGCTGCGGGCCAGCGATGTTCACGTCTCCTACGGCGCGGTGCAGGCCCTGGCGGGAGCCGGGCTGAGCCTGCGCGCCGGCCGGGTGCACGCCCTCGTCGGGCCCAACGGCTCGGGCAAGTCGACCCTGCTCGCAGTCCTCGCCGGCGACCTCGTCCCGGCCGCCGGCACGGTCGAGATCGGCGGCGCGGTGCGTCCGTCCGGTGGCGGGCCGCAGGCGCGGGTGCGGGACGGGGTGGCCCGTACACCCCAGCGCACCGTGCTGCTGCCCCGCGCGAGCCCGGCCCGCCAGGTCGCGGTGGGCGTACGCGGCGGCCGCCGCACCCCCGGCGAGGTCACCCGCCACCTGCTGGCGACGCCGTCCTCGGCAGGAACCGAGCGCGATCGCGCTGAGCTGGTCCAGGCGGCGCTGGCCGCTGCAGGGCTCGACGGCGTCCGCGACGCCGATCCCGCGACCCTCACCGTCGGTGAGCAGCGGCTGCTGCAGGTGGCGCGGGTCGTCGCGACCGGGGCCAGCGTGCTGCTGCTCGACGAGCCGGCCGCCGGCATGACCGCCCTGGAGCGGACCCGGCTGACGGCGGTGCTGCGGGCACTGGCGGGGAACGGCGCCGCGATCCTGCTCGTAGAGCACGACATGCGACTGGTGGGGCAGGTGGCCGACGAGGTGACGGTTCTGACCGGCGGGCGGGTGCTCGCCGGCGGCTCACCCGAGCAGGTCCGGGCCGACCCGGCCGTGCGCGCCGCCTATCTCGGGACCGGCTCGTGAAGCGCGCCCTGCTGCTGGCCTGTGCGCTCCTGCTGCCCGCCTGCGCCGCCGGTGGCGGCGGGTCCAGCGCCGGCGAGGCGCTGTTCGTCGTCAGCGCGCCCCTGACCGGCGAGCCGTGGGTCGGGCGCTTCGTCGAGCGCGGCGCCCGGCTGGCCGCCGCCGAGCTCAACCAGGGCGGCGGCATCGACGGCCGTACGGTCCGCATCGAGGTCCTGGACAACGCCGGCTCGCCCCAGCGCGCGGCGGCCAACGCCCGGACGGCGGTCTCGCGCGGGGCGCTGGCACTGGTGACCGACGGGGTCGGCGCCCTCGCCGTGGCGGAGGTCAGCGAACCGGTCGACCTGCCGGTCTTCGTCGTCTTCGAGGGCGGGGCCTCGATCGTGGACCCAGAGGCCCGCCCGACGATCTTCCGGCTCGCACCGGCAAACGCCCCGATGAGCCGCCGACTGGCCGACTACGTCAGCGAGAAGGCCTCGAAGGTCGCGCTGTTGGCCGATGGCACGTCCTACGGCCGGGAGGGTGTCGAGGCGACCCGCGCCAGCCTGGCGCGCAACAAGATCGAGGTCAGCTCCGACGCCGCGATCGGCGAGGACGTCGCCGCGCAGGTGCTGCAGGCCCGCCGGGGCGGCGCCCAGGCCCTGATCGTCTGGGCGCGCGCGGCCGGGGTGGCTGCGGTCGTGCGGGCGGCCCGGTCCTCCGGCTGGGACGTCCCGATCTTCACCGGCCCGACCGGCGAGGACCCGCTGGTGCGCCAGCGCCTGGCCGACCGGCCCGAGTGGCTCGACGGCCTGACCTTCGTGTCCTTCCGCATCACCAGCGAGGTCGGTCCGGAGCCGTTCGCGACCTACCGCAAGGCCTACGAGCAGGAGTTCGGCGCCGAGCAGGTCGGCGTGCAGGCCGGGGGCAAGCCGGTGATCATGCCGCCGGACTGGTCGACCTACGCCTACGACGCGGTCAAGCTCACCGCGGCGGCCGTCGAGGCCGGCGGTCCGTTGCTGGCGGCCCTCAACAGCACCGTCATCACCGGCGCGAACGGCGACGAGCGCGGCTTCGGACCGGCCGACCGGGAGGGCGTGAGCCCGGACGACATGTACTTCGGGCGCTTCACCGACCTGCGCTTCGCGCCCGTGCAGGACGACATCTTGTCGACCGACCTGCCGCCGGTGCCGCAGTAGGCCCCGTCCCGGAGGAGAAGCATCCATGTGCGGGAGGTATGCGTCCAGTCGCGGCGCCCAGGACCTGGCGTCCTACTTCGACGTCGATGAGCCGGTCGAGCAGGTGCTGGCGCCGTCCTGGAATGTCGCCCCCACCGACCCGGTGTACGGCGTGGTGCAGCGCGGCGAGACCAGGGCGCTGACCGTTCTGCGCTGGGGGTTGGTGCCGTCGTGGAGCACCGACGCCAAGGGCGCTGCCCGTCTGATCAACGCTCGCCGCGAGACCGTTCAGACCAAGCCGGCCTTCCGTGCGGCGTACGCCCGGCGGCGCTGCCTGCTGCCTGCCGACGGCTACTACGAGTGGCAGGTCGACGGCGGTCGCAAGCAGCCGTTCTACCTGACCTCGCGCGACGGCTCGCCGCTGGCGATGGCAGGGCTCTATGAGCTGTGGTCCCCGCTCGGCGGCGAGCGGCTCTGGACCGCGACCGTCCTGACGACCGCCGCCGCTGACGAGCTCGGGCACGTGCACGACCGCACGCCGCTGCTGGTGCTGCCGCAGGACTGGTCGCGGTGGCTGGACCCGACGCTGACCGACCCCGGTGAGGACCTGCTCGTGCCCGGCGCCCCCGGCGTGCTCGACGCCTGGGCGGTCGGTCGGGCCGTGGGCAACGTGCGGGTCAACGGCCCCGAGCTCATCGCGCCGCAGGAGGAGTCCGAGACGCTGTTCTAGGAGCGCTGCCACAGGCGTACGGCGCCGCCACCGAGCGCGAGCAGCGCCATCCCGGCGAGCGCGATCGGCAGCGGCCGGGGCTCCAGCGCCGCCGCGACTGCCGGTGCCCGCTCGAGCGCCGCGAAGGAGTACAGGAAGCGGGTGGTGCCGGTGCCGGGCAGGTCGGCGCCGAGGTAGGGGGAGGAGGAGGTGGCGCGCGCGCCGATGGCAGCGGTCGCCACGAGCAGGTCCAGGGCGGCCCGGCGGGCGGCCTGATCCGGCCCGGCGGCGGCCCACGCCGCCCAGGTCGCAGCCCCCTCAGGCGGAACGAGAGACCGCGGGTCAAGCGCAGGGATGACCGTGAGGTCGAGGTCCAGCCGCCCCGCGGTGGTGACGTCTACGACGAATTCGGCGGTGGTCCCCGGTGCCAGCGTGCCGGCGACCTCGGCCCCACCAGGGACAGCGGTCGTCGCCGGCCCGCCCACCGTCCCGGTCGCGCCGTCGACGAGCCGAACCGTCCCGGTCACCCGCAGCGGCACGCTGCTCTGAGCTGCCACCTGACCGTCCCCGGTGGTCGGGACATCGGTCGGAAGTCCGCTTCCTGCGGCCGGCAGGCGTGGCCCGGCGGGGGCCTGCGCCGCCGCGCGGGCGACATCGAGGGCTTGGGCGACCGCCGTCGCGTCCGCGTCGGCGGCCGTCGGCAGGGTCGTGGGCTGGGCGGTCCGGTTCGTGAGGCGCAGCACCACCTGCCCGGCAGCCGGCACGAGCCCGCCAGGCGACAGCGGCGTGCCGGACACGGTCACCTCAAGCGGCAGTCGGGCCGCCTCGATGGCCGGGTCGAGGGTCAGCCGGGCCGCGAGCTCGCGCGCGCCGGGGGAGAAGCCCTGCCAGACCACGGCGCCGAACTTCGTCACCGGCGGCGGTTCGTCGCCCAGCGCCTCCGACGCCCGCGCCGGGCCCCGCTCACGCACGTTGTAGTCGCCGGTGCCGGTGAGCGACAGCCGCTGCTCGATCAGCACCCGCTCGGGCGAACCTGACCCGGACAGGCCGACCAGCACCAGCTCGTCGTTGACCACCGGCCCCGGGACGTTGGACACCAGCACCCGGTCGGCCCGCGCGCGGACTTCCCGCAGCAGGGCGAGGTCCTGGGCGCGCGGCTCGGCCGGGGACGGCCGCTCCAGCGCGTCCGCCGGACCGGCCAGCCAGCGCAGCGCGCCGCTGGCGACGGCGGCCAGGGTGGTCGTACGCACACCACCAGGCTAGGCGGCAGCGCGGGTGCAGGGTGGGCGCAATCGGGTAAGCATGACCGGACCCGCGGCTGCCCAAGGCGCGGCCAACGACGCACAGGAGACCTGACACCGTGGATCAGACGGACGCCCGCCAGCAGCTCGAGCAGATGATCCGCGAGATCGACAGCGCCGCCGCCATCCTGGCCGACGAGGACGCAGGGGAGTCCAGCGAGCTCAGCCACGTCGACCAGCACCCCGGCGACACCGCCAGTGAGATCACCGACGCCGACAACCAGGCTGCCCTGCTGGAGAACTCCGCGGACCAGAAGGCCCAGGTCGTCGCGGCGCTGGCCCGCCTCGACGACGGCACCTACGGCATCTGCGTGGACTGCGGCGAGAAGATCCCGGACGCTCGCCTCGAGGTTCGCCCGGAGGCTGCCCGCTGCATCGCCGATCAGGAGAAGGCCGAGGCCGCCGGGGTCGTCTGACCGGCAGGCGGCTATTTCGGCTGGCGCTATCCCGGCAGGCGGGCGCTGGCCACCCGGTGCAGCCCCGACGACTCGCCGTGGCGGTCCGCCGCGTGGGCGAGCTCGGTCTTCACCAAGGTGGGCAGCGCCGCCTCACCGCCCTGCTGCAGGGCGCGTTCGACGGTGGCGACGGCCAGGACGGACCGCGCCCGGACCCAGTCGACCGTCATGCCTGCGCCTGCGAGCAGGTCGTGCAGCTCCTCGGGCCAGAAGCAGCGCGTGATCGTGCCGTCCTCGGCGGGCACGAGCACGACATCGGCCGCCGGGACGTCGGCGAGCTCGGCCCAGCGGCCCTGGTCGGCCAGCCGCGCCAGCCCCAGCGCCAGGGAGTCCACGACGAGCAGCAACCGCCCCCCGGGACGCAGCACCCGGACCAGGTGCTCCAGGGTCACCTCGGCGGCCAGGCACATCGACAGCATCCGTGACTCGGCCAGCACGACGTCGACGCTGCCGTCGGCGAGCCAGCCCAGCGAGCGGGTGTCGGCGACGACGCTGAGCAGGCGGCCGGCACCTGCCGGCTGCTCCGGACATGAGCTCACCTGCGCGGCGGCATGCACCACCTCGTGTCCGGCGGCGACCAGCTGGCCGGAGAAGGCCGAGCAGCCGGAAAGGTCCAGGACCCGGGCGGGGCTCGTCGGCAGCCACTCGCTCAGCTGGGCGGAGGCGACCCGGGCGTAGAACGACCAGTAGGCCGAGTCGTCCGGCGGGACCGGGGTGGGCTGCAGGCGACCCCCGGGCGGGTCAACGAGATGCATGGTCGGTGAATATCTTTGCGGTGATGGTCGCTACCCCTTCGTGGCCCCCGTGCTGCACACACGACGTTGCCACATCGGTGGGTCTTGCGCGCCTGCACACCCAGCGACCGTACGGGCAGCCGCCGACAGCGACGCTGCTCCTGGGCCACGGGGCAGGTGGCGGCGTGGACGCTCCCGACCTGGTCGCCGCCACGCAGGCGGCGCTGGCCGCCGGGCTCGCGGTGGTGCGGGTCGAGCAGCCGTGGCGGGTCGCCGGACGCCGCATCGCCGAGGCGCCGCCACGCCTGGACGCCGCCTGGTTGGACGTGATCGCGGGCCTGGACGAACCCGGTCCGCTGCTGCTCGGCGGGCGCAGCGCCGGCGCCCGCGTCGCGTGCCGGACCGCGACCCGGCTCGGCGCCGTCGCGGTGCTGGCGCTGGCCTTCCCGCTGCGCACCGCCCGGGCCGACCGGCTGGCCGAGCTGCAGGCCCCGACCGTCCCGCGGCTGGTGGTGCAGGGCGAGCGAGACGCCTTCGGCGTGCCCGACCCTGAGCCGGGGGTGCAGGTCCACGTCGTGGCCGGCGCCGATCACGGCTTCGCGGTGCGTCGCAAGGACGGCCGTACGCCCGGGCAGGCCCAGGACGAGATCGTCCAGACGGTGCGGGCGTGGCTGGCTCAGACGCTGACGTAGACCTCGGAGGCGACGGTCTTGTCCACCAGGACCTCGACGCCGTCGACCGTGAGGTGCACCTGTCCGTTCTCGGCGTCCCCGACGACGACCACCTGGCCGGGCAGCAGGCGAGCGGTCTCGAGCTCCTCCATCCGCACCACCAGGGTCTGCAGGTGCTCGTCGATGCGCCGCACGACGCAGGAACCACCGCTCGGCACGCTGGACAGCTTGTGCAGTGGGCCGGTCTCCACGACGTTGGCCGAGCCCGGGATCGGGCTGCCGTGCGGGCAGACCCCAGGGTCGCCGAGCAGGGCGACGAGGTGCCGCTCGAGGCTGTCGCTGATGGCGTGCTCGAGCCGGCAGGCCTCCTCGTGCACCTGCGGCCACGGCACCTTGAGCACATCCACGAGCAGCACCTCGGCCAGCCGGTGCTTGCGCAGCATCGAGGTGGCGTACTCCCGGCCCGGCGCGGTCAGGTGCAGCACGCGCTCGCCGTCGAGCGTGACGTAGCCCTCGCGCTCGAGCCGCTTGACCGTCTCGCTCACCGACGGCGCCGACACGCCGAGGCGCTCCACGATGCGTGCCCGCATCGGGACGATGCCGGCTTCCTCGAGCTCCAGGATCGTCTCGAGGTACTGCTCGACGGCGGGGTGATGGCCTTCCATCCCGCGATCGTACGTGCGGACCGGGCGAGGGGGCCGGGGGAACAGGCGAGCTCACCGCGGGTGTTCTTTCCCATGCACGGCTCGCCCACGGGCCCTGCAGGACGGAGCGACCATGGCGACGGCGAGCCCGGTGGGTGGCCAGCACAGCAACGCAGCGACGACAGCGAGGTGGGCGGCCTGGGAGCCGCGCCGCGTAGGCTCGTCGGTGCCCGACCAGCCGGTCGTGGTGGTCCGCCCCGTGGGTTCCGACCCTCGGACGACCCGCGGCGGGGAGGTGGGGGAGCGCGTGGCAGGCATCGACGCCAACGAGACCAGCGAGCAGCGCACCGCGCGTTTCGAGCGGGACGCTCTGCCGTTCCTGGATCAGCTGTACAGCGCAGGCCTGCGGATGACGCGCAACCCCGCTGACGCCGAGGACCTGGTGCAGGAGACGTTCGTGAAGGCGTTCGCAGCCTTCCACCAGTTCCAGGAGGGCACCAACCTCAAGGCCTGGCTCTACCGGATCCTCACCAACACGTTCATCAACACCTACCGCAAGAAGCAGCGCCAGCCGCTGCAGAGCCCGACCGAGGAGATCACCGACTGGCAGATCGC
>JBBPYI010000232.1:0-5514 GCA_038200075.1 Mycobacteriales bacterium | reverse complement strand
GCCGTCGGCGGTGCGCAGCAGGTCAAGCACGAGGGCGTGCTCCATCAGCCGGATGCTGGGGTGCGCCTTGACCGCCGCAACCAGGGCCCGCTGCACCTCTGCGCCGGTCGCATCGCCACCGGCGTGCACGATCCGGTCGCGATGGTGACCGCCCTCGCGAGTCAGGGACAGCTCGCCGGACGGGTCGCGATCGAAGGCAGCGCCGAGCGTCATCAGCTCGCGAAGCCTGGCCGGGCCCTCGGTGCACAGCACGCGTACGCCCTCGATGTCGCAGAGCCCGACGCCCGCGACCAAGGTGTCCTCGAGGTGGTCCTCGGGGCTGTCGTCCGGGCCGAGGGCGGCGGCGACCCCGCCCTGCGCCCAGCGCGTCGAGCCGTCGTCGACGAGGACCTTGGTGACCAGCAGGACGTCGCCTGCCTCGGCGGCGTGCAGGGCTGTCGTCAGCCCTGCGACACCGGAGCCGACGACCACGACGTCGGCCGTCAGGCTCCAGCCCGGCTCAGGGGCCAGCAGCCGCGCGGCGGTCACCAGACCAGCGTGGGATCGTCGTCCAGGGACCCCGGCAGGCGGTGGACCTGGTCTCCGCGCAGCAGGCCGGGCAGCGCCTCGGCCGGGTCGTGACCGGTGCCGGTGATGCGGTTGTCGGCGTCGACGAAGACCACGCGAGGGGAGAACGACCGCGCTTCCGCGTCCTGCATCTGGCCATAGGCGATGAGGATGACGAGATCACCTGGGTGCACGAGTCGTGCTGCTGCGCCGTTGATCCCGATCACCCCGCTGCCCCTCGGACCGGTGATGACGTAGGTCTCCAGGCGGGCGCCGTTGGTCACGTCGACGATCGCGACCTGCTCACCGGGCAGCAGGTCGGCGGCCTCCATGAGGTCCTCATCGACCGTCACCGAGCCGACGTAGTGCAGGTCGGCCTGCGTCACCGTCGCGCGATGGATCTTGCTCTTGAGCATGGTGCGGTACACGGTGTCAGCCTTCTGCCAGGACGAGGTTGTCAATGAGACGGGTGGTGCCCAGCCGGGCGGCGACCACGATCAGGTCGCCGTCGGGGTCGGTAATGAAGGTGGCGCTGTCGACGCGCTCCAGGTAGTCCAGGTCGACGCCCGGCTCGGCGTCGATCAGGGCGCGACCCGCCGTGACGTCGCGCAGGTGCAGCGCACGCGACAGCGCCAGCCCGGCCCGGCGCTGCTCGTCCGACAGGTAGCGGTTGCGGCTCGACAGCGCGAGACCGTCTGACTCGCGGACGGTCTGGACCGCCCGGACCTCCACCGGAAGGTCGAGGTCGCGCACCATGGCGCGGATCGCGGCGAGCTGCTGGGCGTCCTTCTGCCCGAACAGCGCCACATCGGGCCGGGTCAGGTGCAGCAGCTTGCAGACCACGGTCAGCACCCCGTCGAGGTGCCCCGGACGGCTGGCGCCCTCCAGCACGTCACCCAGGGCTCCGGCCGCGACCCGTACCAGCGGTGGGCCGTCGGGGTAGACGACGTCGGGGGTCGGGGTGAACACGACGTCGGCGCCCTCCCGCTCGCAGAGCGCGAGGTCGGCCGGCAGGGTCCGCGGATAGCGGTCCAGGTCCTCCCCGACGCCGAACTGCAGCGGGTTGACGAAGACGGTCACGAGCACGCTGTCGGCCGTACGCCTGGCCTGGCGGACGAGCTCGGCGTGTCCTTCGTGCAGCGCACCCATGGTCATCACGACCGCGACCCGGCCCGGCAGGGCGTCGCGGGCGGCGGTGAGGTCCCCGCGCTTCTCGACGACGATCACCGCGGGACGCTCCCAAGGACCTCGAGCAGCGCCCAGGCCCGGTCAGGGTCCAGCCGGCCGCTGGCCAGCGCCCGGTCGGCGGTGAGACGGGCCATCGCGACGTAGGACGGGAGGACCTCCGGGGCGACGGCGGCCAGGACGTCCAGGTGGGCCTGCACGGTGCCGGCGTCGCCGCGCGCCACCGGGCCGGTCAGGGCGGCATCACCGGAGCGGAGCACTCCGTCGAGCGCGGCGCCGAGCAGCGGACCCAGCACCCGCGCGGGCTCCTCGACGCCGGCACGGGACAGCAGGTCTGCAGAGCTCGCGACCAGGGTCGTGAGGTGGTTGGCGCCGTGCGCGAGGGCGGCGTGCCACAGCGGCCGCTGCTGCTCGGTGAGCCAGACCGGCTCCCCGCCCATCTCCACGATGAGCACCTCCGCGACGGGACGCAGCGGCTCGGGTGCGGTGACGCCGAACGCCGTGCCGTGCAGCCGCTCCAGATCCACCCGGGTGCCGGCGAACGGCAGCACCGGGTGCAGGGCAAGCGGAAGCGCGCCCTGGCGTACAGCCGGCTCGAGGACGTCCAGACCGTGACGGCCGCTGGTGTGGGCGAGCAGCTGGCCGCGCTGGATGGCGCCCGCCGCCGCCAGACCGCTCACCAGGTCGGGCAGGGCGTCGTCGGGGACGGTCAGCAGCACCAGACCGGCGGCGGCCAGCACCTCGTCGACCGGGAGCACCGGCACGCCGGGCAGCAGGTCGGCGGCGCGTGCGAGAGACGCCGCCGAGACAGCCGAGGCCGCGACGACCGTGTGACCCGCGCGGGCCAGGGCTGCGCCCAGCACGGCGCCGACGCGGCCGGTGCCGACCACGCCGACGGTCAGGCGAGCAGGAAGGGTCATGTCGTCGTTCCAGTCCTCGGGGGTACCGGACGTGCACGCCAAGCGTAACGAGCCGACGGCGTACGTCCAGCGGGTGTGCCGCGGATCACGCGCCCACTCAGCCGCGGGCGTCCTCGGGCGGGGCGCCGTCGGCGGCCGGCTCCTCGTAGCGACCGGCCTTGCCGTCGGCCGGCAGCACCACCTGGGTGCACCGGCTGACGGCCAGCAGCGCACCAGCGTCGTCGAACAGCTCGGCCTGGCAGAACACCACCCGTCGCGTACGCCGCACGACCGTTCCGGTCGAGCTGACGGTCCCGACCCTGGTGGAGCGCAGGAACTCCACCCGCAGGTCGGCGGTGAGGAACGCCTGGTCGGCGTCCAGCACGCTCCAGCAGGCACCACCCATGGCGGCGTCGAGCAGCGCGGTGACCAGACCGCCCTGGATGACGGTGCCCGAGGCGGTCGGGAAGCCATACTCAGCGGTGGCGTCCCAGGCGATGGTGGTGGAGCCGACGTCCCAGGCCAGCCGCCGGTAGCCCAGCGTGGTCCACAGGTGGGTGCCGGTCCGCAGGGAGTCATCGAACCGGGCGAGCTTCTCGAGGTCGGTCATGGCGGGGCATGCTGCCAGCCATGGCTACCCCCGCGCTCGCCCGCCCCTGGTCGCAGGCCATGCACGAGGCGCTCTACGGCGAACCCGACGGCTTCTTCCTGCGACAAGCGCCCGGCGAGCACTTCCGTACGTCGGTGAGCGCCTCGCCCGTCTTCGCCCAGGCCGTACGCCGACTGGCCGCCCGTGTCGACGACGCGCTCGGACACCCCGACCCGTTCGACGTCGTCGACGTCGGGGCCGGCCGGGGGGAGCTGCTGCAGGCACTGCCTGACGTCCCCGCCCGCTGGCGGCTGACCGGGGTCGAGCTGACTCCCGGACCTTGGGCCTCGCAGGTGCCGTCGATGGAGGGGTTGCTCATCGCCAACGAGTGGCTGGACAACATCCCGCTGGAGCTGCTGTTCGACGGCCGGGTCGTGCAGGTGCTGCCCGATGGCACCGAGTCCCTCGGCGTTGCAGGCGTTCCCGAGGACGTGGCATGGACGCAGGAGTGGTGGCCGCAAGGCCGGCGCGTCGAGGTGGGTCTGTCACGAGATCGTGCGTGGGCCGGAGCCGTCGGGAAGGTGCGGCGGGGGCTGGCGGTCGCCGTCGACTACGGCCACCTGCTCGGCGACCGGGACACCTTCTTCGACCGACGGCCGACGCTGACCGGCTACCGCGACGGCCGGCAGGTGCCGCCACTGCCCGACGGGAGCTGCGACCTGACGGCCCACGTGGCGCTTGACGCGGTGGCAGCGGCCGGAGGGGGTCGGGTCATGACGCAGCGAGAGGCCCTGCTGCAGCTGGGGGTTGACGCCACCGTGCCGCCGCTGTCGCTGTCGAAGACCGACCCGCGCGGCTACCTCGCCCTGCTGCAGCAGGCGACGCAGGCCGCCGAGCTACTCGACCGGCGCACGCTGGGGAGCTTCGGCTGGGTGGTGTGCCCGGTCGGGATCGACGACCCGCTCTCCGTAGGCTGACCGGCGTGGCGCTGCGCGAACAGGTCGTCGGTCTGGGCGCCGCCTCGACCGCGACGTTGGTGCTCGGCCCGCAGCACCCGTCCTCGCACGGGGCGCTGCAGCTGCACCTGGTGCTCGACGGCGACGTGGTGGTCAGCGCCGAACCCGAGGTCGGCTTCGTGCACCGCGGCGCCGAGAAGCTCTTCGAGGTCCGCGACTACCGCCAGCTGGTCATGCTGGCCAACCGGCACGACTGGCTGTCGGCCTTCAGCAACGAGCTCGGCATCGTCCTGGCGGTCGAGCGGATGCTGGGCATGGCGGTCCCCGACCGGGCGGTCTGGCTGCGCACCCTGCTCGCCGAGGTCAACCGCATCCTCAGCCATCTGCTGTTCCTCGGCGCGAGCCTGGATCCCGCTGTCGTACAGGGGTTCCGGGAGCGCGAAGCGCTGCAGGACGTCATGGAGGAGGCGACCGGCGGGCGCATGCACTACATGTACAACCGGGTTGGTGGGCTCAAAGAAGACGTGCCCGCGGGGTGGATCGCGCGCCTGTCGGCGGCGTTGGACGGCGTACGTCCGGTTGCCGCTTCCTTGGCAGCCGCTGTGCACGACGGCGACCTGGGGCGTGGGGTGGGGGTGCTGCCGGTCGCCGACGTGCTGTCACACGGCGTGTCCGGTCCGGTCGCCCGGGCCAGCGGCGTCGAGCTCGACCTGCGCCGCGACGAGCCCTATCTGGCGTACACCCAGCTCGACGTGCCGCTGGTGACCCGTAGCGAGGGCGATGCGCATGCCCGATTCGCCTGCGTGGCAGAGCAGCTCATCGTCTCGCTCGACCTGGCGGACGCCTGCCTCGCACATCTGCCCTCGGGCCCGGTCAACCTGCGCCTGCCCAAGACGGTCCGGGCCCCCGAAGGCACGACGTACGCCTGGACGGAAGGCCCGCTCGGCATCTCCGGCTACTATCTCGTCTCCCGCGGCGACCGCGTGCCGTGGCGGCTGGCGATGCGGACCGCGTCGTACGCCAACGTCTCGGCCCTGCCGATCGCCTTGGCCGGGGTGCGGCTGCAGGACCTCGTCACCGTGCTGTGCTCGTTCTTCTTCGTCATCGGCGACATCGACAAGTAACTGCTGCCGCCTCTTCCGTTCTCGGTGCCACAGCTGCCCGGCGGCAGCGTGCGGCCGGCACCGAGATGGACCCGCGCGGGGCGTTGGGTGCGCCGCCGATGCCGTTCTTGGTGCCACAGCGGCCCGGCCGCAGGGCGCGGCCGGCACCGAGATGAGCCCGCGCGGGGCGTTGGCTGGTACCGCTGTTCTGTTCTCGGTGCCACCGCTGCCCGGTG
>JBBPYI010000231.1:0-6456 GCA_038200075.1 Mycobacteriales bacterium | reverse complement strand
TGGAGCCATGGAAGGCAGCAGGATTCCCCGCTGCAGCGACTGCAACTGTCAGATCTCCGGCAAGCGCAAGCAGTATGCCTTCGGTGGGAAGTGCAGATATTGCAGCAGAAGCAGCACGCCCAAGCCGCAGCCCCTGCAGCTGCAGCCGGGTCACCCGCAGCTGCCAGCGGGCGCCCTGCCCGCGGCCCGGCACCCCGGCCAACGGCGCGATCGTGGGGGAGACCAGCAGCGCTGCCGCCCTGGACAGTCCGGCGTAGAAGAGCTGTTCCGGTCGCGACAGGCCGGGCGGCGCCGACAGGAACGTCCGCAGGTCGGCCGGAACCGGCTCCAGCTCCGGTGCGAGCTCGGCCAGCGCCTGCGCCAGCTCGGCCTCGCTTGTCGGCAGGTCGGTGGCGCCCAGGGCCGCCGCGCTGAGCTGCCACTGCGACACGTAGCTGTCCGCCCAGCGCGGCCCGAAGCGGCCGGTCAGGTCGTTGCCGACTGCCTGGTGAGCGGCCAGGAAGGCGTCGGTGAAGGCCAGGTGCACCCAGCGCAGCAGGACCGGGTCGGACGCGGCGTACGCCCGACCGCGGTCGTCGGTGCCGCGCACCACGGCGTGCAGCCCCTGCACCCGGGCCGACTCGCGCTCGGCCAGCTCGGCGGCGCCGAAGGTGCTCACGACCAGCCAGCGGGCGGTTCCGGCCAGCCGGGCCCACGGATCGAGCTGGTAGGCCGAGTGGCGCTGCACCCCGGCCAGCGCGAGGGGATGCGCGCCCTGGCCGAGCAGCGCGCCGACCCCGCCGACGGTCGCGATCTCCCGAACCCAGTCGGGAGCGCCGGTCGGATCACCGGACACGCGGGAGCGAAAGCGGGTGCGGGCCAGCTCGGGCAGGCGGCTCAGCGGGGACATGTCCGTCAGCCAACCAGCCGACGTACGGTGCCGAGCCGGCGATGTCAGCTGCGGGCCGTCCGCGTTTGGCGAGCGCCCTGCAGACGCAGGCCAGAGCAGACGACAGGAGGACGACGTGAGCGACAGCTACGAGCACGGAGTGCTGTTCCCCCGCGAGGCCGGGGGCCGGCGCAGCACCGCCGCGACCGGCCGCTCGGTGTGGGCGGACGCCGCACGACCGGTGGACGCGGCCCTAGCCGACCGGATCGACGCGGCCGGTGACTGGCGCAAGGACTACGTCGACGCGGTCGTGGCGCACACCGCTGCCGCCACCCGTACGCCCGAGGGTGCGGTCGCTGTCGCCCGGGCCGGGCTGGCCTCGCTCGGTCAGCGGATGGTCTTCGAGCGCGACGGCGCCAGCGAGCCGCTGGCCCGCGCGCTCAAGGACGGCGCGCCGCTGACCACCGCGTCGGTCGGCGGCGAGGGGGAGCGCGAGCGCGTGCTGGTGGTGCCCTACAGGGGCCAGCAGCTCAGCGGTGACGGCCTGCGCCGCCAGCTCGACACCTGGGTCGACGCGGGAACGATCGAGAGTTCCTGCGCCGCAGCGCTGTGCAGGGTGATGGACGAGCCCGACATGCTGGAGCTCTCCGACCGGGCCTTCGCGCTGCTCGGCGCCGGCGCGGAGATGGGTCCGTTCGAGCCGCTCTCGCGCTGGGGCGCGCACGTGCTGGCCGTCGACCGCCCGTCGGACCGCATCTGGGACCGGCTGCGGGCGACCGCCGCCGCCGGCGCCGGCACCCTGACGCTGGTCGAGGGCGAGCCGGGCGTGGCAGGGGTCGACCTGCTGACCCGTACGCCCGAGGTCGCGGCCACGCTGCTCACGGCCGCAGCGGATCTGCCCCTGACGATCGGCAGCTACGCCTACGCCGACGGCGCCCGCCACGTGCAGGTCGTGCACGCCAGCGACGCCGTCATCGAACAGCTGCTGGCCGAGCGGTCGGACACCGGCTACGCCGAGCTCGCCACCCCGACCGACGCCTTCGCCGTCCCGCTAGACGTTGTGGCGGACGCCCGGTCGCGTTGGCAGCAGCGCGGCTGGCGCTCGGGCGCGCAGGTGCTGCCCCGCGCCGCCTCCCGTGGTGCGCTCTACGCCGCGGCGTACGCCGATGACGTCGAGCGCTCCGACGGCAGCCGGGTCGGCATCGCCGACGTCCTGGTGCCGCAGCAGGGGCCGAACTACACGCTGGCCAAGCGGATCCAGCGCTGGCGGGCACTGGTCGCCCAGGCCGACGGACGGTCGGTGTCGGCCAACGTCGCCCCGGCGACCAGCACGCGCTCCGTCACGAGCAACCGGCTGCTGGCCGCGGCGTACGCCGGTGCAGGGCGCTTCGGGGTCGAGGTCTTCGAGCCCGCGACCACCCGGGTGCTGATGGCTGCCCTGCTGGTCCATGACGTACGCGTCGACGCACCCGCTCCGACCCACCCGGACGACCTGTTCGTGTCGCAGGCCGCGCACGGCGGGTTCTGGCGGGCGGCCTACACGCCGCGCTCGGTGCTGGGGCTGGCGGCGCTCGCGGGCCTGCCGAAGGTGCTGCTGAGGCGTTAAGCGAGCAGGTCGTCGATGCGCTGCACCTTGGCCGTGAGCTGCCCGGTGTGTCCGGCGCGGATGTCGGCCTTGAGCACGAGCGAGACCCGGGGTGAGCGGGCGGCGACCGCCTCCACCGCCCGTTTCACGACCGCCATGACCTCGTCCCAGTCGCCCTCGAGGTTGGTGAACATCGCGTTGGTCTCGTGCGGCAGGCCCGACTCACGCACCACCCGGACGGCCTCGGCGACCGCTTCGGCGACACCGCCGTCGGGGTCGGCGGCGGCAGGGGCGATGCTGAAGGCGACGAGCATCCCCTCACTCTAGGAGCCCCCCCATGAGCGACCTGCACTTCTGGTTCGACCCGGTCTGCCCCTTCGCCTGGATGACCTCGAAGTGGGTGCGGCTGGTGGCCGAGCAGCGCGACTACAGCGTCGACTGGCTGCCGATCTCGCTGCGCCTGATCAACGCCCACATCGACTACGACAGCCACTTCCCGCCGGAGTACGAGCGCGGGCACACCGCCGGCCTGCGGCTGCTGCGGGTGGCCGAGCGGGCCCGGGCCGAGCACGGTCCCGAGTCGGTCGCCCGGCTCTACGAGGCGTACGGTGCGCGCATCTTCCAGGCGCCGCCCGGCCAGGACGTCCCCGCGATGCTGGACCGGGGCGAGCTGGTCTCGGACGCGCTGGCGGAGGCGGGCCTGCCGGCCGATCTGGCCGGGGCGCTGGAGGACACCTCGTGGGACGCGGGCATCCAGGAGTCGACCGACCGGGCTCTCGCGCTGACCGGCAAGGACGTGGGCACGCCGATCCTGCACTTCCAGCCGCCGCAGGGTGTGGCCTTCTTCGGCCCGGTCATCAGCCGGCTGCCGAAAACGGAGGAGGCCGTCGAGCTCTGGGACCACGTCGTCGGGCTGGCGTCCTTCGCCGGGTTCGCCGAGCTCAAGCGCAGCCTGCGCGAGCTGCCGCAGCTGCCGGCCCTGGGCGTGAATCAGGACGAGGCCGGCACGACCGAGGACTGGCACGGCGGCAGCCGGCGGCTCAAGAAGTAGCCGGCACCCCATGGGGGTGGTCTGCGCCGGCGTGAGTCAATGACCGCCCATCGAGCTCGAGGAGCAGACTGTGCAGGACTTCGCCGGCCGTACCGCCCTGATCACCGGGGGCACCCGTGGCATCGGCCTCGGCATCGCCCAGGAGCTGGTGGACCGCGGCGCGAACGTCGTGATCACCGCCCGCAAGCCTGACGAGCTGGAGGCCGCGGTCGCCCAGCTCGACCCGGACCGCACCGGCCGGGCCGTCGCGGCCCGCGGGAGCGCCGATGACGAGGCGCACCAGGCCGAGGCGGTCGCGCTTGCCGTCGAGCGGTACGGCCGGCTGGACTGCCTCGTGCCGAACGCCGCCGTCAACCCGCAGTACGGACCGCTCGTTGACGCCGACCTCAACGCCGTCCGCAAGGTGTTCGAGGTCAACGTCACGGCGGTGCTCGGCTGGGTGCAGCAGGCCTGGCGGCAGTCGATGTCGACCTCGGGCGGCAGCGTGCTGGTGGTCGCGAGCGTCGGCGGCCTGCGCACCGGCTCGCCGATCGGGGCCTACAACGCCAGCAAGGCCGCGGTCATCCACCTCGTCCGCCAGCTCGGAGCGGAGATGGGGCCTGGCGTCCGGGTCAACGCGATCGCGCCGGCTGTCGTGAAGACGAAGTTCGCCAGCGCGCTCTACGAGGGCCGCGAGGACGAGGTCGCCGCGGCGTACCCGATGAAGCGCCTCGGACTGCCGGAGGACACCGCGAAGGCGGCGGCGTTCCTGCTGTCCGACGACGCGTCCTGGATCACCGGCGAGACGCTCGTGGTCGACGGTGGCGTGACGGTCGCCGGCCGCTGAGGCTCAGACGGCGGCGACGCCGATCAGGCCGTTGCGGGTCACGAGCGCTGCGAGCTCTGTCTCGGACGCGCCGTCGGTGCCGGCCGGCCGGCGGGGGAGCACCATGTAGCGAGACTCGGCGCTGGCGTCCCAGACGGTGATCTCCACCTCCGGGCCGGGGTAGAAGCCGAAGTCGCGCAGCACCCCGCGCGGGTCGCGGACCACCCGGGAGCGGTAGCCCTCGCTCTTGTACCAGCTCGGCGACGGCCCGAGCAGCGCGATCGGGTAGCACGAGCACAGCGTGCAGACCAGGACGTGGTGCGCGGTCTCGGTGTTCTCCACGACCTTGAGCCGCTGCTCCTGCAGGCCGCCGCCCATCGACAGCCCGATCTCGGGCAGTGCGGCGTTCGCGTCGTGCAGCAGTCGCGTGCGAAAGCCCTCGTCGAGCCAGGCCCGAGCCACCGCGCGGGCCCCGCTTGCCGGTGAGCCCTTGGCCAGGAACGCCGTCAGAGCCCGGTCCAGCTCGACCGGGTCGACCAGCCCCTGGTCCTCGAGCAGCGCCTCGACGTGCCGCACCCGGGCGGCCAGCACCGCATCGCCGCCACCGTGGTCACCGCTCACGTCGCCTCCTCCAGATAGCTCTCCCACAGGTCCAGGACCACCGCGTGGGTGCCGTCGCCGAACAGCTCGGCGGCGCCGAAGCGCACGGCGTACACGGTCTGCGGCGCGCTTGGCAGACCGCGGGCCCGGTCATCGGCTAGCGGATGGCTGCCCTCGGACTCGACCACGGTCCCGACGGCTCCCCGGGCGTAGCGCGGCAGCCGTGTGTGGTGCGGCGGGTCGGCCCGACGGGTGCGCACCCGGGCGCCGGTTGCGAAGCGGTCAGCCACCGGCCACCTGCTCGGCGGTCAGCACGCCCTTGGCCACGCACAGCGTGGTGACGGCGTGGAACCACTTCTCGTAGTAGGACGAGGCGAGGTAGTGCTCCGGCGGCATCGTCTCGATGGCGTCGCGGAACTCATCCAGGTTGTAGACACCGGCACCGATCAGGGCGCGGTTCATCGCGAAGACGTGCGCCTCCCAGTCGGCGTGGAACGCCGGCTCGTCGAGCTCCTCGGCCGGCAGCACGAACCCCTGCATGCCGCCGACGTCGTTGATGCGGGCCATGGCGACGACCTTGCCACAGGCGTCGTCCACAGGCGTGAGCCGTCCACACCCTCGGTCGACCTGTTGCTGCCACGCGAGCTCGTTGCCCACCCTTGCCAGGTGCGCGACGATGAGAACGACCTGAGGAGGCCGCCGTGTCGATGTCCCCGCTGGACCGTGCCGGTCCGTGGACCCTGGACGATCTTCTTGAGCTGCCCCGGGACGGCCGGCGTTACGAGGTCGTGGACGGGGTCTTGCTCGTGAGCCCGCGTGAGACGCTGTTCAACGACCGGGTCGCGACCCGGCTGTTCCGTCAGCTCGACCGGCAGGTCCCACCCGGTGTGGAAGCCGTCCTCGACACCTATCTCCGGCTCGGCACCGACGGCCGTGTCCCCGATGTCGGGCTCGTCGTGGCCGACGTGCCGGTCCCGCGACGCCAGATCGGCCATGACCCGGAGCACTACCTGCTTGCGGTGGAGGTCGTGAGCCCGTCCAGCCGCAAGAACGACCGCTTCTTCAAGCCGGTGGAGTACGCCGCGGCGGGTGTTCCGGCGTACTGGCGGATCGAGACCGAGCCTGACGTCGTCCTGCACGTCCACCTGCTGGTCAACGGGCACTACGAGCTGGTGCAGCAGGTCAGGGGCCTGGCGCAGGTCGAGGTGCCGTTCCCCATGACGATCGATGTGCCGGCCCTGGTCCCACCCGTGCTGGAAGGCTGACAGCGACCCTCAGAGGGTGCGGCGCAGCAGGTCGTGCTCGTCCAGTGCCGACGGCAGCACCTGCCCGAGCAGCTCGTCACGATCCATCTGAGCGGTGTCACCTAGCACGGCGGCCAGCGACTCGAGGCAGGCGAGTCCGGCGGTGAGAGTGCCGTGTCGGCCGAGCTTCTGGGCCGTCTTGTCCGGATCGGCCGACGACTCGGCGGTCAACCACGGTGACAGGTCGGCGGCGGCGGCGTCATGGGCCGGCGCCTCTCGCAGCAGCGCGGCCATCAGCCAGCG
>JBBPYI010000230.1:0-11595 GCA_038200075.1 Mycobacteriales bacterium | reverse complement strand
TCCCTCCCGCCGGCGACGGAGGCCAGCGAGTCGACGGCGATGAACGGCACGTGCAGCACGGGCAGGGCGGTGCCCCGCACCAGCTGTCCGAGCAGCACCTCGCGGTACGGGCCGACGGGGGAGTCCAGGTAGTCCACGACCGCCCCCACCGCCCAGGGCCGTACGCGCCCGGCCAGCGGGGAGCTGCTCGGCAGCGGGGACGGCGCGCGCTGGATCCACAGCACCGCCCGGACCCGGCAGGTCCAGGGGGCCGGAGGTGTCTCGGGAAGCGGGTCAGGGAGCCCGGCCGGCAGCCGGCTCTCGGGCAGGTGGGGCGGCAGGCTCACGTCCCGCATCCTGCCGTCTACCGTCTGTGCAGTGACGGGCACCCGGCGAGGCACGCTGTACGGCGCCGGCGCGTACGCCCTCTGGGGGCTGTTCCCGCTCTACTGGCCGCTGCTGCGGCCCTCCAGCGCGTTGGAGGTCCTGGCCTACCGCATCATCTGGTCGCTCGTGGTCGTGGCGGTGCTGCTGGCGATCACCCGCCGGGTGGCGCAGGTCAAGGCGGCGGTCCGCGACCGCCGCCGGCTGCTGCAGCTCACGATCGCCGCCATCGTCGTCGCGATCAACTGGGGCACCTACATCTACGGCGTCCAGACCGACCGGGTGGTAGAGACCTCGCTGGGCTACTTCGTGAACCCCATCGTGACAGTCCTGCTCGGGGTGCTCGTGCTCGGCGAGCGGCTGCGCCCCGCGCAGTGGACGGCGCTCGGGGCGGCTTTCATCGCGGTGGTCGTGCTGACGGTCGAGAACGGCAGCCCGCCGTGGATCGCGCTGATCCTGGCCTTCTCCTTCGGCACCTACGGACTGCTGAAGAAGACCGCGGGCGTCGGAGCCGTCGAGGCGCTGGCTATCGAGACCGGTGTGCTGCTGCCGGTCGCGACCGGCTACGTCGTCTTCCTCGCTCTCACGGGTGCCGGCACCTTCGGGACCGAAGGCGTCGGCCACGCAAGCCTTCTCGCGCTTTCCGGTGTGGTCACCGCCATTCCCCTGCTGCTGTTCGGCGCAGCCGCCTCGCGCATCCCACTGTCGACACTCGGGGTCCTGCAGTACCTGGCGCCGACCATGCAGTTCCTGCTGGGCATCACGCTGTTCCACGAGCCGCTGCCGGTGGCGAAGCTGGTCGGGTTCGTGCTGGTCTGGATCGGGGTGGCGCTGTTCACCGTCGACCTGATCCGGCACTCCCGTCAGCAGCGCCTGCCCATCGCGGCGGCAGCCTGATGCCGGAGCGCGCCGATGTCCCGCTGGCGCCGCTGACGACGCTGCGTCTCGGGGGTCCCGCCCGGCGGTTGCTGACCGCCTACGACGAGGCGTCGCTGCTGGCCGCTCTGCGCGCCGAGGACGGCCCTGTGCTGGTGCTCGGCGGCGGCAGCAACGTCGTCCTTCCTGACGCCGGGATCGACCACCTCGTGGTGCGGATCGCCCTGCACGGGCTGGCGGCGCAGCCGGCCGGCGGCCGGGTGCTGCTGACGGCCGGCGCCGGCGAGGACTGGGACGGCCTGGTGGCGCACACCGTCGCCGAGGGCCTGGCCGGGATGGAGGCGCTGTCGGGCATCCCCGGCTCGGTCGGCGCCAGCCCGGTGCAGAACATCGGTGCCTACGGCCAGGAGGTCGCGCAGACCGTCACGAGCGTCAGGGCGTACGACCGCGTCGCCGACGCGGTGGTCGAGCTGACCGACTGCGGCTTCTCCTACCGGCACAGCAGGTTCAAGGCAGAGCCCGACCGCTGGGTGGTGCTGGCCGTGACGTTCGCCCTCGAGCCGGGGGCGCTGTCGGCGCCGGTCGGCTACGCCGAGCTGGCCCGTGTGCTGGGCGTCGGTGTCGGTGACCGGGCGCCCCTGCAGGCGGTGCGCGACGCCGTGCTCGCGCTGCGCAAGGGCAAGGGCATGGTGGTCGACCCGACCGACCCCGACACCTGCAGCGTGGGGTCGTTCTTCACCAACCCGCGCCTGTCGCCGGAACAGCTGGCCACGGTGCAGTCCCGGGTCGATTCCCCCGTTCCGTCCTGGCCCGAGACCGACGGGCGCGTCAAGGTCTCGGCGGCCTGGCTGATCGAGCGGTCGGGCTTCGCCAAGGGCGCCTTCGACGGTCCGGTCGGCATCTCCGGCAAGCACACGCTCGCGCTGGTGCACCGTGGCGGCGGGACGAGCGCGGGGCTGCTCAAAGTCGCCAGGACCGTGCGTGACGGGGTCCGCGAGGCCTTCGGCGTCGAGCTGGACAACGAGCCGGTCATCGTCGGCGACCGGCTGTAGGGGCACGTGAGAGGCAGACTGGTCGTCGAAGAAGTCGTGGATGACGGGAGAACGCAGTGAGCCTGGGCAAGCGGCTGTCGGCGCTGTTCAAGGGCGACGACGAGGACGACCCGCAGCGCGAGCTCGAGGTGTCCTACGACCGTCAGGTGGCCCTGCTGCAGCAGACCCGCCGGGGCGCCGCCGACGTCGCGACCTCGCGCAAGCGGCTGGAGCTGCAGCTGCGTCAGCTGGAGGCGCGGGCCGACGTCCTGCACGCCGAGGCCGTGACGCTGGTGGGCGCCGGCGACGACGACCGGGCCAGGGTGCTGCTGACCCGGCACGCCGGCCTGCTCGCCCAGATCGCCGAGCTCGGCCCGCAGGAGGCGCAGCTGCGGACCGCGCAGGAGCAGCTGGAGGTGTCGGTGCAGCGCCTGGAGGTCAAGGTCGAGGCGTTCCGCAGCCAGAAGGACGCTCTGTCGGCCGGCTACACCGCGGCCGAGGCGCAGGCCCGCACCACCACGGCGCTGGCCGGGGTCGACGAGGAGCTCGGCGACGCCGGCTTCGCCCTGCAGCGCGCCCGCGACCGCACCGAGGCGATGCAGGCCAAGGCGCAGGCCCTGGACGAGCTCACCGCTCTCGGCGCCGAGTCGCCGGGCGACGCGGCGCTGCGCCGGTTGCAGGAGCTGTCCGGTGGCGGCGTCGACGCCGAGCTGGCCCGACTCAAGGACGCCCGCCCACTGCCCGGACCGCTGCCGACAAAGGAGCTCTCGTGATCGTGCGCATCATGGGTGAAGGACAGCTCGAGCTGCCCGACAGCGCCCTGGACGATCTCAACGCCTTCGACCGGCTGGCTGAGCTGGCCGTCGACGCCGACAACGAGAGCGCCTTCGCTGCAGCGCTTGTCGCCCTGCACGACGCTGTCCGGGCGCGGGGCGTCGTACTGGCCGGCGACGTGCTGGCGCCCTCGGACGTCGTGCTGCCGCCGGTCGGGTCGACGGTCGCCGATGTCCGAGCGCTGTTCGACGGCGACGGCATGGTGCCGGGATGAGCAGGAGAGGTCGCTACGCCGCCGACCGCGAGCTCACGACCCGGATGCTCATCGTCGTCTTCCTGCTCGGCCTGCTCTACGTCGTGGCCGTCGGGGTGCTCGTCGGCGCGGGGATCAGTCCGGTCGCCGTGCTGCTGGTCGTCGGCGGCTTCTTCGCCTTCCAGTACCTTGCGAGCGACAAGGTCGCGCTCTACGCCATGAACGCCCGGGTCGTCGAGCCGCACGAGGCCCCCGAGCTGCACGGCGTCATCGACCGGCTGTGCGCGCTGTCCGACACCCCCAAGCCCCGGGTGGCCATCGCCGACAACGACGTGCCCAACGCCTTCGCCACCGGCCGTAGCCCGCAGCGCGCCGTCGTCTGCGTCACGACCGGGCTCATGCGCCGGCTGGAGACCGACGAGCTCGAGGGGGTGCTCGCCCACGAGCTGTCCCACGTCGCCCACCGCGATGTGGCGGTCATGACAGTCGCGTCGTTCCTGGGCGTGCTCGCCGGGCTCATCACCCGTTTCGCCTTGCAGGCCACGATGTACGGCGGGGTCCCCCGGGGCGGGCGACGCGACAGCAAGGACAACGGCCTGCCGGTCGTGCTGGCCGTGGTCCTGGTGTCGGCGATTGTCTACGCCGTCAGCTTCCTGCTCATCCGGGCCCTGTCGCGCTACCGCGAGCTGTCGGCCGACCGCACCGCCGCGCTGCTGACCGGCCGGCCGTCGTCGCTGGCCAGCGCGCTGACCAAGGTGACGGGTGAGATGTCGCGCGTACCAACCCGTGACCTGCGCGCCGCCGAGCCGTTCAACGCCTTCTTCTTCACCCCGGCGCTCGCGCAGGGCTTCAGCCTGTCGTCGCTGTTCTCCACCCACCCGTCGCTGGAGCGCCGGCTGGCCCAGCTCGCGGAGATGGCGGTCTGACCGTGGGTTTCCTGGACGCTCTGCTCGGGCGCAGCAAGCCGGTTGCTCCGGACCTCGATGCGCTGTTCGCGCTGCCCTCAGCCGCCGTCACGCTCGAGGCCACGACCGGGCTGCGACCCACCGGCACAGGAGCGGTCTGCCTCAAGCCGGCCGAGGGTGCGGACTTCGCCGCCGCCCAGACCGAGGTCGTCGGTCTGCTCGGGCTCGACCAGCCGACCCAGCAGGAGCGCGACTCCTTCGGCTATCTGTGGACGACCGCTCACACGACCTCCGACCGGCTCGCCGATGTGGTGACCGGTCTGCACGCGGCCAACACGACCTATGAGCGCGCCGGTTTCGGTCCGTCCCTGCTGTGCTCGGTGGTGGCCTTCGCCGGCGACGTCAACGGCGCCGCGCGCAGTGTCGGGTTGGTCTACCTCTACAAGCGGGGCACGTTCTACCCCTTCGCGCCGCTGCCCGGCGACAAGCGCGACACGGCGCTGGAGCTGCAGGTGCGCGCGGCGCTCGGCACTGACCTCAAGGTCGAGCCGGACCTGTCGCGCTGGTTCCCCGTCTGGGGCGCGCCCGGGCTGTGACGCTCAGCGGGTCCCGACATCGTGGCCGAGATGCTGGAAGGCCAGTGCTCCCGCGCCGATCAGCGGGCCGTCGGCGCCGAGGGCGACCGGCTCGATGCGGCAGTCCTGGGTGAAGCCCAGGCGGCTGGTGGTGTGCAGACCGCGGGCGACGGCGGAGAAGAACGGCCCCCCGTAGCCCAGCGCGACCGAGCCGCCGATGGCGACGACCTGCAGATCCAGCAGGTTGACGACCGAGGCCAGCCCCTGCCCGAGCAGCTTGCCGGCCCGCAGCACCTCTGCCAGAGGAGCCTTCTGGGCAGGTGCGCCGATCCGCCTGGCGATCGCGGTGCCGCTGATCTCGGCCTCCAGGCAGCCGCGGCTTCCGCACGTGCACGACGCACCGTCGGGGACCACGACGACGTGACCGACATGGCCGGCGTTGCCGTCGGCGCCGTGCAGCAGCCGGCCGTCGACGACGAGCCCACCGCCGACCCCGGTCGAGACGACCATCGCCAGGAAGCTCCCGATCCCGACCCCCGCGCCCTTCCATCCTTCACCGACGGCAAGCGCCTTGGCGTCACCGTCCACGACGATGGGCAGATCCAGGTGCTTGCGCAGCCGCTCCAGCAGCGGGAACTCCCGCCAGCCGGGGATGTTCAGCGGCGAGACGGTCCGCCCGCCGGCGGTCATCGGGCCTGCGCAGCCGACACCGACCGCGAGGGCGTCGGAGGCATCGGCGCGGCGTACGGCCGACAGCAGTGCCCTGAGCACCGCCTCCGGGTCGTCCTCGCGCGGCGTCGGGACCGACACAGAACGCAGCAGGGTCCCGGCTGCGTCGACCACCCCTGCGGCGATCTTGGTGCCGCCGACGTCGACGGCCAGGACGGTCGCGCTCACGCGCTCACTGCATCGCTTCGAGCATGTTCATGAGGTCCTTGCACTGCGGACAGACCGGGTGCTTCTCCGGATCCTTGCCAGGCAGCCAGATCTTCCCGCACAGGGCCTTGACGGGTGCCCCGTCGGTGGCGCTGCGCAGGATGTCCTCCTTGCGCACGTAGTGGCTGTGTCGGTCGTCGTCGTCGCCGTCGTCGAGCTGGGGGTCGACGACAGGCCGGGTGTCGATCGAGGTCATGGCAGGAGCGTACGGCTCAAGCGCGGACCGGGACAGGCGAGTCTGCGCGTCCTCGACCCCCTCGGCGACCATCTTCAGCCCCAGGTTGTGCCCGAGCTCGATCGTGCCGAAGTCGTCCCTACGCGGTCCGCTGTCGGTCCCCGGCGTACGCCGTGCAGGCTGCCTCCTCGGCGACGGATCGGGTCAACTCCGACGGCCTGACGCTGCTGGAAGCCGCCCTGGCCGACGTAGAGCGCCTGCGCGCTGCTCTCGGTGCTGCCGCGCCAGCAGGTCGTCGGTGGGTGACAGTTGTGTGACCTTGCGTCCCGGGCAGGTAGCAGTGCGTCACCGCGGGTAGGTGAGCCGCCATGACCGCACGCAAGGGCACGCCGCACGATCAGGAGCGCCGTCGGCGCCGCCTGGAGGCCCTGGAGACGCTGCGTGAAGCCGCGGAGCTGCGAGCCCGGCTGGCGCCGAGGCAGACCCAGCTGGCCCGTGCGAGGGCGCTGATGCACGCCCGGACCACCCGGGGCTGACCGGCGGACTGAGCCCGAGCGACCTGGGTAGGTGGGCCGCGACCGCCGCCGGCATCCGACCCTGGAGCACGTCCTGAGCAGCGCCGCCGCACTGCGCCGTACCGCCCGGGAGTCCTTCGGCTGGGACGAGCTGCGTCCCGGCCAGCTCGAGGCCATGCAGGCCGTGCTGGCCGGGCACGACACGCTTGTCGTCATGCCGACCGGCGCAGGCAAGAGCGCCATCTACCAGGTCCCGGCCCTGCTGTTGGACGGCCCGACGGTGGTGGTCAGCCCGCTCATCGCCCTGCAACGAGACCAGGTAGCCGGGTTGCTGGCCCGCGAAGGCGGCGCCGGCGGGGCGGTGCAGGCCAACAGCAGTCAGAGCGAGCGGGCTCGCGAGGCCGCCTTCGAGGCGCTGCAGGCCGGCACGGTCGAGTTCTTCTTCCTCGCGCCTGAGCAGCTGGCCAAGCCGGAGGTGCTCGACGCGATCGCCGCCGCACGACCGTCGCTGTTCGTCGTCGACGAGGCGCACTGCCTGTCTTCCTGGGGCCACGACTTCCGGCCCGACTACCTGCGCCTGCACCATGCCATCGAGCGACTCGGTCGTCCCACGGTCCTGGCGCTGACGGCTACCGCCAGTCCGCCGGTGCGCGAGGAGATCGTCAGCCGGCTTCGGCTGCAGGACCCCGTGCAGGTGGTGAGCGGGTTCGACCGTCCGAATCTCACGTTGCAGGTGCAGTCCTTCCGCGACGACGAGCAGCGCCGTGAGGCTGTCGTCCTGCGGGCGATGGGGGAGGCCAAGCCGGGCCTGGTCTACACCGCCACCCGCAAGTGCTCGGAGGTGTACGCCGCGGCGCTCGAGGAGCTCGGGATCGACGCAGCGGCCTACCACGCGGGGATGCGCGCCACCGACCGCGAGGACGTGCACGCGCGTTTCCTGGCGGGGAAGCTCGACGTCGTGGTGGCCACCACGGCCTTCGGCATGGGCATCGACAAGTCCGATGTGCGCTTCGTGCTGCACGCCGAGGTGCCTGACTCGATCGACAGCTACTACCAGGAGATCGGCCGCGCCGGCCGGGACGGGGAGCCTGCGGTGGCGGCGCTGCACTACCGCGCGGAGGACCTGGGGTTGCGTCGGTTCTTCGCCAGCGGAGGCGTCGACGAGCAGGCGCTGCGCAAGGTCGTGACCCTTATGGAGCACGCGGGCGGCCCGGTCGAGCCCACCGCTCTGGCGCAGGAGATGGACGTCCCCCCGACCCGGCTCGCGGGGCTGGTCAACCTGCTGGAGCAGGTGGGTGCCGTGCAGGTCGGGGCCGACGGCGCCTTGCTTCGCGGTGAGTCCGAGCTCGATGCGCGGCAGTCGGCCGAGAGCGCTGTGACGGCTGCCGAGGCGCATCGCAAGGTGGAGCAGTCACGGGTGGAGATGATGCGGGCGTTCGCTGAGACCACCGGCTGCCGACGGCAGTTCGTGCTGGCCTACTTCGGTGAGACGCTCGCCGGTCCGTGCGGCAACTGCGACACCTGCGCCGCGGGAACCGCTCAGGAGCAGCAGGACTCGACTGATTCGCCGTACGCCCTGCAATCCCGGGTGTCGCATGCGCAGTGGGGTGCGGGGATGGTGATGCGCTACGAGGGGGACCGGATCGTGGTGCTGTTCGAAGAGGTGGGCTACCGCACGCTCTCGCTGGAAGCGGTCGCCGCCCGTGGCCTGCTGGAGGCGTCGTGAGGACCGAGGTCGACGCGGTCGTCGTCGGGGGCGGGCCCTCGGGACTGGCTGCGGCATCCTGGCTGGCGCGCTACCGCCGCTCGGTCGTGGTGCTGGATTCACGCGACTACCGCAACAAGCAGGTTGAGCAGTCACACGGCTATCTGGGCCGCGACCCGCAGCGTCCGGCCGACCTGCTCGCGCGCGGCCGCGAGGAGGTGCTGGCCTATCCGACGGCCGAGATCCGCTACGCCGAGGCCAACGGTGTGACCCGGCGCGCCGACGGGCTGTTCGAGATCGGGGACGACTTGCTCGCCCATCGGCTGGTGTTGGCGCAGGGCGTGAAGGACGCGTTCCCCGCGGTCGACGGGTTCTTCGAGCACTACGGCGCGTCGGTCTTCCACTGCCCGGCCTGCGACGGCTACGAGGCCCGGGACCGGCACGTCGTCGCGCTCGGCTGGGACCCGCATCTGGTCGGTTTCGCCACCACGCTGGAGAACTGGGCCCGCTCGGTGACCGTGGTGACGAACGGCATCGAGCTCCAGGGCGATGAAGGATGCCGTCGCACGCTCGAGGAGCGCGGCATCCGGCTCATCGAGCGCGACGCGTTGCGTTTCCTCGGTCAGCGCGGCGAGCTCACCGGGCTGGAGCTGCAGGGCGGTGAGCTCATCGAGTGCTCGCTCGTGCTGTTCTCCGTGGCGCACACCCCGCGCAGCGAGCTGGCAGTCTCGCTCGGCTGCCGTCTCGACGATGAGGGCTATGTCGCCGTGGACGAGCAAGGGCAGACCAGTGTCGAAGGTGTCTATGCAGCAGGCGATCTCACGCCCGGTCTGCAGCTGAGCCTGGTTGCGGCAGCATCCGGGGTGGTGGCGGGGGTGGCGGCTGCCCAGTCGATGTTCGGGCAGCGCGGAGCACCGATCTCGCCGGAGCCGGCGCCCGCCGTCGACTGAACCGGCGGACCGCCAGCGGGCCCCCGCACCGAGGTGCGAGGGCCCGCTTCAGAGCTCTGGTTACAGGGCGTCCTGCACCTTCTGCTGGGCGTCCTGCGCCTTGTGCTTCGCGGCGTACGCCACACCGCTCGCCGCGCCGCTGACCGTGGACGGCAGGCCCTTGAGCACGCCGGAGACGACCTGCGAGGGGCGCTGCTGCTCGGCGTGCAGCGACGCGCTTGCCAGCATCGCGCCGGTCAGACCCGGGATGGCCCACTGAAGCGCCGACAGCTGCTTCTGGGCCTTGGCGACCTCCGGCGGGGTGCTGGGCAGGGAGTCGGTGCCGCCGGCGACGGGGACGTCGCCCGCCTTCATGACCTTCTGACCCAGAACGCGGGCGTACGCCGTGGCCCCGAGGGCACCGGCAGTCAGGGCGAGCTTGACGTTGGTGTTGGCCAGGACGCCCTTCTGGGTGGCGGTGCGGGCCTTGTTGGCCTTCAGGAGCTGGGCGCCGCCGACCAGGTGCGCTCCGATCGCGATCGCGTTGACGGGGGTCCAGCGACCCCAGCCGGCGTTGGCGACGCGGGCCCGCTGACGGGGGTCGTCGACGTCAGCCGCGGCGCCGTTGACCCCGACGGCGCCCATCAGCGAGCCGCCGAACCAGGCGGCGAGGCCGATGTCGTGCAGGGCGTGGGCAAGGGTGTTGCGCTCGGACATCTGTGTCCTCCAGGACGAGATCGTGGTGGGCCTTTGCGGTTGCAGTGCGACTACCCCGGCCTCACCGGTTCTGAACCGCCCTGGGATCTGCAAGAGTCGGGCCCACCACCCGCAGAGGAAGGCGCCGCCGTGTCGGGACCACAGCGCGAGGCCGAGGCGTACGCCGTCGTGTGCTTCCGGTTAGACGGTCGGTGGGAGGTGGACGTCCTGCCTGAGCCGGTCACCGAGGACCTGGGGGCGCTGCTCGCAGTCGTACGCCAGCAGCCTGGCGACAACGGCGCGTTCGCCCTTGTCGACGTGGCCGACGAGTTCTTCGTCGTCGCGCGGGCGCAGCAGGGCCGAGCACGGGTGCTGCTGTCCGACGCCACCGCGGCCGTCGAGTGGGAGCTGGCCGCCCAGGTCCTGGACCACCTCGGCCTGGATGTGCCGGCCGACGACAGGCGGGCCGAGGTCCGGCCGGCCGGCGACCTCGGCGTGTTCGACGACCTGGGGCTCGACGCGAGGGAGATGGGTGCCATCCTGGCTGACGACGACGCGTACGCCGACGAGATGCTCAGCACGCTGGCCCGGCGCCTGGGCTTCGCGGACCGCTTCGAAGGTGTCGTAGACGCCCTGATGGGTGAGTAGTCCCTGGACCGTGCCATCTACGACCTTCGGAGCACCGTGACCTACTTCGCCGCCGCGCTCGCCCGCACCGACCAGGGCTGGACCGGTGTAGAGCTCGACCTGTCCGAGGTCGACGACCTCGAAGTCCTCACCGACCTGCTGCGTGACCTCACCGGAGACGGCACGGGCCCGGCGCTGATGATGCTCGAGGAGGACGACGAGTACGTCGGGGTCGTACGCGTCGACGGCGGCGCCGGCAGCCTGGACGAACCGCGTGTCTTCCTCTCCGACCGGCGGGCGGTCCAGCAGAGCGACGTCGCGGCCATGCTCTGGGAGACCGCAGAGATCCTGGAGGTCGACGACGACGAGGAGGACGAGGGCACCCGGCCGATCGCGGAGCCGGTCGGCGACACCGAGCTGCTGGCCGACCTCGGCACGTCTTCCGAGCTGCTGCTGCAGACCTGCGCCGAGGAGGGCCTGCTGCCCGCCGACGTCCTGACCGCCCTGTGCGAGCGGGCGGGTTGCCTCGACGCCCTCGAGGAGCTGCGGGAGGCGTGAGCCCGTACGCCCCAGCCATGGGTCTGGCGCTGGCGCAGGCGAGGTTGGCGCTCGACCACGGCGACGTCCCTGTCGGAGCGGTCGTGATCGGCGAAGACGGGACCCTGCTGGGCGCCGGCCACAACGACCGCGAAGGCAGCGGCGACCCGACGGCGCACGCCGAGATCCTCGCGCTGCGGGCCGCAGCCATCGCCGTCGGCTCCTGGCGCCTGACCGGCGCGACGCTCGTCGTGACGCTCGAGCCCTGCACGATGTGCGCCGGCGCGGCCGTGCTCGCCCGCGTGTCCCACGTCGTCTACGGCGCCACCGACCCCAAGGCCGGGGCCGCCGGGTCGCTGTTCGACGTGCTGCGCGACCGCCGGCTGAACTGGCGCCCCGAGGTCGTGTCAGGCGTCCTCGCCGAGGAGTGCGGGCTGCTGCTGACGGACTTCTTCCACGACCGCCGCGGCCTTCGCTAGAGTCAGTCCCGGTGGCGTGTCCGAGCGGCCGAAGGAGCACGCCTCGAAAGCGTGTGAGGGGGCAACTCCTCCGTGGGTTCAAATCCCACCGCCACCGCCAGGTGCTGGCGACGTTTCCGCAGGTCAGAGACTTGCGGGGACGTCGCCAGTGTCCGTTTTTCGGGGCCCAGTGGTCACAGGGTGGTCACAGGAATGACAGGCGTGACCACGTCGGCCTTG
>JBBPYI010000229.1:0-4996 GCA_038200075.1 Mycobacteriales bacterium | reverse complement strand
GGTCGGGTGCTTCACCCAGGCGGCGTCGTCCTTGAGCGTCTCGATGGTCTTCTCCGGGGTGCCCACCTGCCCGAGCTTCTTCTTCCCCGTCAAGGCCAGCACGGCCGCGACAGCGAGGTAGAGCAGTCCGACGAGCAGGAAGCCGACCCCGAGAGTGGTGGGCTTGCCCAGCGCGAAGGCCAGTGCGATGGACAGGAACAGCAAGGCGAGCAAGCCGGTGAACCCGGCCCCGCCGAACAGCCCGGCACCCTTGCCCGCGGCGGTGACGTCGCGCTTGATCTCAGCCTTGGCCAGCGCGATCTCCTGCGAGATGAGCAAGGAGAAGTCCCGCGTGGCGGTCTGGACCAGCTCGCCGAGGCTCTTGTCCTCGTCCGGGGCGGTCACGCCGAGCCGTCCTCGTCAGCGTCGTGGACGTGGGGCTCGGTCTGCGGCGCGTCGGGGTCGGCGCCGGCCGCGGTCGACTCGCCGCTACCGGCCGGCCCGGGCTGTCCGCCGGACAGGCCGATCTCGAAGTCGCCGGGCTGCTCGTTCGGATCTGTCATGCGGGGGGCCTCCTGTCGCTGGCGCACGTCGGGCACGGCGCGTCGGCAGGGCTCGTACCCGGGCGTTCCGCGATCACACAGGCGTGACGACCCAACGGTTGCGGCCGGCGCTCTTGGCGGCGTAGAGGTTGCTGTCCGCGCGGCGCAGGATCGTGTCACGCGCCCGCTGCGGCCCCGGCTCGGTCAGGACGGCGCCGCCGATGCTGACGGTGACGTGCAGCGCGCCGCCCGACGTGAGCCGCGGCTGCGCCTCGACCGCCGCCCGCAGCCGCTCGGCGACGATCTCCAGTCCGGCCAGGTCGGTGAAGGGACACAGCAGCACGAACTCCTCGCCGCCCCACCGGCCCAGGACGTCCTCGGTGCGGCGTACGCCTGACAGGCACTGCGACAGCTGCACCAGCACCTGGTCACCCGCGGCGTGACCGGCCGTGTCGTTGACCTTCTTGAAGTGGTCCACGTCGATCAGGAGCACGCCGAGGGGGTAGCGGTGCCGCCGGGAGGAGCTGAGCAGGGCGTCGAAGTGCTCCTCCAGGTGGCGCCGGTTGTAGAGCGCCGTCAGGTGGTCGGTGCGGGACTGCCGGGCCAGCTCGTCGGTGCGGCGCTGCAGCTGGTCGCGCAGGTGCGTCACCTGCGCCGCGGCCGAGACCCGCGCCAGCAGCTCGGCCGGCTGCGGCGGCTTGCGGACGTAGTCCTGCGCGCCCAGGCGCAGCGCCTCGACGACGTCGCTGGTGTCGTCCCGGCCGGTGAGGAACACCACCGGGATGTCCGCGGTCGCGGGCTCGGCCTTCAGCCGTGTCAGGGTGGCGAAGCCGTCCAGACCGGGCATCTCGACGTCGAGCAGAACGACCGTCAGCTCGCCGTCCGCGGCCAGCTCCAGCGCGTGCTCGCCGTCGACGGCCTCGACGACGTCGTAGCCCGCCGCCTCCAGCTCGGCCCGCACCAGCGCGCGCGTCACGGCGCTGTCGTCGGCGACCAAGACGCGCCCCCGGCTGGCCATCACGGCGCGACAGTAGCCGCCCCGGTAGCCTGGGGTCAGGTGAGCCGGGAAGTCTGGTCGGCGGCCTCGTCGGCAGTCCTTGCCCGAGGTCTTCTGCCTTGCTGACCCCTGGAGGACCTCGTGCTGGCCCTCCTCATGCTGCATCTCGTCCTGGCGCTGATCGCCCCGGCTGCCGCGCATCTGCTGGGCCGTCGGGTCTTCCTGCTGGTCGCGCTGGCACCGGCCGCCACCGCGGTCTGGGCCGCGACCCAGGCCGCCGCGGTCCTGTCCGACCGGCCGGTCAGCTCCACGACGTCATGGGTGCCGGGGCTGGGGCTCACGCTGGACCTGCGCCTGGACGCGCTCTCGTTGCTGATGGTCACGCTGGTCAGCGGGATCGGGGCGCTGGTGTTCATCTATTGCGCGGGCTACTTCGACGGCGACCAGCGGGGGGTCGGCCGCTTCGCCGGTGTGCTGACGGCGTTCGCCGGCGCGATGCTCGGACTCGTCCTGGCCGACGACCTGCTGCTGCTCTACGTCTTCTGGGAGCTCACCAGCGTCACCTCCTGGCAGCTGATCGGCTTCGACGACGAGGACGAGGACAGCCGACGGGCCGCTCAGCAGGCCCTGCTGGTCACCACCCTGGGCGGCTTGGTGATGCTCGTCGGTTTCGTCATGCTCGTGCAGGAGGCCGGCACCGCCTCGCTCGCGGCGATCCTGGCCGACCCGCCGACCGGCGGCCTGGTCCCCGTCGCGCTCGTGCTCATCCTGGTCGGGGCGTTCACCAAGAGCGCCCAGGTGCCCTTCCACCCCTGGCTGCCCGCAGCGATGGCCGCGCCCACCCCGGTGTCGGCCTATCTGCACGCCGCGGCGATGGTCAAGGCCGGCATCTACCTCGTCGCCCGGCTCGCCCCGGCCTTCGCCGCGGTCGCCGTGTGGCGGCCGCTGGTGATCGGGGTCGGCCTGGCCACGATGATCGTCGGCGGCTGGCGGGCGCTGCGGCAGTACGACCTCAAGCGGGTGCTCGCCTTCGGCACCGTCAGCCAGCTCGGCTTCCTCATGGTCCTGGTCGGTGCCGGCAGCCGCGAAGCAGCGCTGGCCGGGGCGACGCTGCTGCTGGCCCACGGCTTGTTCAAGTCCACGCTGTTCCTCACCGTCGGTGCGATCGACCACGCCACCGGCACCCGCGACCTGCGGGTGCTGTCCGGGGTCGGCCGCCGCTCGCCCGTGCTGGCGACCGTCGCGATCCTGGCGGCCCTGTCGATGGCAGGTGCGCCGCCGCTGCTGGGCTTTGTGTCCAAGGAGGCGGCGTACGAGGCGTTCCTGCACGACCCGATCGTGTTCGCCGGGCTGTTCGTCGGCTCGGTGCTGACCGCCGCCTACAGCGCCCGTTTCGTCTGGGGGGCGTTCTTGCGCAAGCCCGGCTGCCCGGACACCGACGTGCACGCCCTGTCGCCGTACCTGCTCGCACCGGTCGTCGGGCTCGGCTCGGCCGGCTTGGTCCTGGGGCTGCTCCCAGGTCTGGCCGACCCCCTGGTGCAGGCCTACGTCCGGTCCTACGACGTCGCCATCGGTCCGGTGCCCGAGCCCGAGCACCTCGCGCTGTGGCACGGCCTGACCCTCACGCTGGGATGGTCGGTGCTGACCCTGACGCTCGGGGCGGCCCTGTTCGCCGCCCGCGAGCCGGTCCGGGCGGGGCAGCGTCGGGCCAGCCGGGTGCTGGGTCGCGTGGACGCCGATGTGGCGTACGACGCGGTGCTCGCCGTGGTGGGCCGGGTCGCGCGGCGAGCCACCGCCATCGTCCAGACCGGCTCGCTGCCGGTCTACCTCGGCACGGTTCTGCTGACGCTCGTGCTGCTCGGCGGCACGGCGCTGGTGACGACGACCCGCCTCAGTGACGACGTCGCGTCCTACGACCGGCCGTTGCAGGCCGTCGTCGGGGTGGTCATCGCCGTCGCCGCGATCTCCACCGCTCGGGCCCGTCGGCGCTTCACCGCTGTCCTGCACCTCGGCGCGGTCGGCTACGGCGTGGCGGTGCTGTTCGTGCTGCAGGGCGGGCCGGACCTCGCCCTCACGCAGTTCCTCGTCGAGACCCTGGCCCTGGTGATCTTCGTGTTCGTCCTGCGCCGGCTCCCCACCAGCTTCGTGCGCCGCCGGCTTCGGCTGAGCCAGGGCCTGCGGCTCGGCGTGGCCCTGGCGGTCGGTGGGTTCGTGACCCTCGCGATCCTGGTGACCGGTCAGGCCCGTACCGCTGCGCCTGCCTCGCAGGCCTATCTCGACCAGGCCCTGCCGGACGGCGGAGGCAGCAACGTCGTCAACGTGATCCTGGTCGACTTCCGCGGCTTCGACACCCTGGGGGAGATCACCGTGCTGGCTGTTGCTGCGATGGGCATCGCGAGCCTGGTGCTGGCCAGTCGGGGGCGACGCAGCAACGAGCCCGACGGCGAGACGGCGCTGACCGCCGCGGGCGGCCAAGCCGTCGACGCTCCCGGCACGCCCGCCCCGGAGACCGTCGCATGAGCGGGCCGGTCGACTCGGGCGCCGAGCCCCGCCTGCCCGGTGCCGAGCAGCTGGACCACCTACGCCGCTCGGTCGTGCTGGAGACGGCAGTGCGGCTGGTGTTCCACACCATCCTGGTCTTCGCGCTGTATCTGCTGTTCGCCGGCCACAACCAACCAGGCGGCGGCTTCGTCGGTGGGCTGGTCGCCGGGTTGGCGTTCGTCCTGCGCTATCTGGCCGGCGGCCGAAGCGCGCTGCGCGAGGCCGTCCCGGTCGACCCCGGCGTGCCGCTCGGGCTCGGGCTGGTGCTGGCCGCAGGCACCGGCGTCGTGGCCCTGGTCGCCGGCGGGCAGTTCCTGGAGAGCGGCAAACTGGCCCTGGAGCTGCCGGTGCTGGGGATGCTCAAGGTGACCAGCGCGCTGGCGTTCGACACCGGCGTCTTCCTCGTCGTGGTCGGGCTCGTGCTCGGGGTGCTGCGCACGCTCGGCGCGGAGGCCGAGCGATGACCGGCAACCTCACGCTGGCGCTCCTCACCGGGCTGCTCTACGCCGTCGGCACCTACCTGCTGCTGCAGCGCACCCTGACCCGGGTGGTCATCGGACTCGGTCTGCTCGGGCACGGCGCGAACCTGCTGCTGCTCCAGGCCGGCGGTGGTCCCGGCGCGGCGCCCTTCGCGGGGAAGTCCGGAGCCGGCCTCGCCGGTCAGGGCACAGCCGACCCGCTCCCCCAGGCGATGGTGCTCACGGCGATCGTCATCACCTTCGGCGTCTCGGCGTTCCTGCTGGCGCTGGCCTACCGCTCCTGGGTCATCACCGGCGACGACGGGGTGCAGGACGACGTCGAGGACTCCCGGATCGCCCGCGCCCGGCCCGAGACCCACCCGCATCTGCACCGAGAGGAGGACGACCTGTGACCCGCGTGCTGCTGCCGCTCCCGGTGGTGCTGCCCCTGCTGACTGCCGGCCTGTCCATCCTGCTCG
>JBBPYI010000228.1:0-6001 GCA_038200075.1 Mycobacteriales bacterium | reverse complement strand
GCCGCAGAGGCCGCCGCGGAGGCGAAGCGGGCTGCTGAGGCCGCGCAGCAGAGGGCCGAGGCGGCCAAGCAGGCAGCCGCGGACGCCGCACGCAAGCGTGCCGGCCAGCGCCCCGCCCGGCCACGGACTCCCGCGCCGCCGACCCGCAGCGAGCCACGCAGCGAGCCTCGTAGCGGGCAGATGCTGTGGCCCGCACCAGGCCGATTGACCAGTCGCTACGGCTATCGCACCCATCCGATCTACGGCGACCGCCGCCTCCATGCCGGCATCGACATCGGCGGTGGCTTCGGCGCGCAGGTCAGCGCCGCTGACAACGGGTTCGTGACCTTCGCCGGCGTGGCCGGTGGCTACGGGACGCTGGTGGTCATCAGCCACCGCACGGTCGACGGCAAGGACCTGTCCACGGCGTACGCCCACATGAGCCAGCTCAACGTCAGCGAGGGGCAGAGCGTCGGTCGTGGCGACAAGGTCGGCGAGATCGGCAACGAGGGCAACTCGACCGGGCCGCACCTGCACTTCGAGGTCCGCCTCGACGGTGAGCCGGTCGACCCGCTCGACTACGTCAGCCCGCCCTAGACTGGTCGTCATGACCAAGGGCTCGGCCAAGAGCCGCACCGCCGCCGTCAAGGGCGTGCAGGACGGGATGCGCGGCGGCCGCAACAAGCTCGTGGCGCAGAACAAGAAGGCCCGCCACGACTACACGATCGAGGACGTCTACGAGGCCGGCATGGTGCTGACCGGCACTGAGGTCAAGTCGCTGCGGCAGGGGCGGTGCTCGCTGACCGACGCGTACGCCGCGGTGCAGGACGGCGAGATCTACCTGCTCGGCGCGCACATCCCGGAGTACACCGAGGGCACGTGGAACAACCACACCCCCCGTCGCGCCCGCAAGCTGCTGCTGCACAAGCAGGAGATCGGCTCGCTGATCCTCAGCACCCGGGAGAGCGGCTTGGCCCTGGTGCCGCTGTCGCTCTACTTCAAGGACGGGCGCGCCAAGGTCGAGATCGCGCTGGCCCGCGGCCGCAAGAGCCACGACAAGCGCCAGGTGCTCGCGCAGCGCGACGCCGATCGTGAGATCCGCAACGCCATGGGTCGGGCGATCAAGCAGGGACGTCGTTGAACGACGAGGACATCCCGGCGTTCTGGGGTGCGCTGGGCCTGCCCGGTCTGGTGGACCTGCACGTGCACTTCATGCCCAAGAACGTCATGGACAAGGTCTGGGCCTACTTCGACGCCGTCGGGCCGCTGACCGGCTCGACCTGGCCGATCGCCTACCGGCACGAGGAGGCCGACCGGCTGGCCCGGCTGCGGGCCATGGGGGTGCTGGCCTTCCCCTCGCTGCTCTACCCGCACCGCCCGCAGATGGCCGCCTGGCTCAATGCCTGGGCCGCCGACTTCGCCGGCGAGCACGCGGACGTGCTGCACACCGCGACGTTCTTCCCGGAGCCGGACGCCGACGCCTACGTCGGGGCAGCGCTGGCGAGGGGCGCTGCGGTCTTCAAATCCCACGTCCAGGTCGGCGCGTACGACCCCCGTGACCCGCTGCTCGACGGGGTCTGGGGGCAGCTGGCCGATGCGGGCGTGCCGGTGGTCGTGCACTGCGGCGGCGGGCCCGTGCCAGGCCCCTTCACCGGGCCGGGGCCGTTCGGCGAGGTGCTCGCCAGGCATCCGAGGCTCACCGCGGTGATCGCCCACATGGGGATGCCGGAGTACGCCGAGTTCCTCGCGCTGGCTGACCGCTACGACCGGGTGCACCTGGACACCACGATGGCCTTCACCGACTTCACCGAGCAGCGGATGCCGTTCCCGCCGGACCTGCTGCCGCGGCTGCGGGACCTCGGTGACCGCATCGTGCTTGGCAGCGACTTCCCGAACACGCCCTACCCCTATTCCCACCAGCTCGAGGCGCTGCAGCGGCTCGATCTGGGTGACGACTGGTTGCGCGCGGTGCTGCACGACAACGGCGCCCGACTGCTCGAACTGATCAGTCCAGCCTGATCACGGCCGAAGCTGCGTCGGACGTGTCCGGACTTGCGGGGCAGTTGCCGCTGCCGACTAGTTCCTTGTAACTACGCAAGAACAGTCCTGTTCGGTCATGCACAGAAAGCGACCTCTCGGTCACTATGCGTGAGACAGCTTTCCGTCTCTGACTGAGGTGACACATGCACCCCGACAACCCCAGCGCCGCCGGGCTTCCGATCGGCCGGCGCGGGTCGATCGCCCTTGTCCTGCTCTCGGTTCTGTTCGCGACCCAGCTGTCGGCCACGGCGAGCGCTCGTGGCAGCGCATGGACGTCCGGCGCGCTGGACCCGGGCCTCACCACGGTCGGTGAGGCGTTGCAGGACGTCATCGTCAGTGCCGCAGGCGGTGTCTCGGCCGCGGGCGACGCTGTTCGGCGGATCGGCGGCACCGTCGAGTCGCCGCTGCCGATCGTCGACGGCGTCAAGGCGCGGGTGCCGGCCAACCGGCTCTCCGAGCTCGCCGGCGTCACGGGGGTCATCGGCGTCACTGCCGACAGGCAGGCGTCGTTCGAGGAGCTGTCCTACGACAGCAACACGGTGGCCAGCAACTTTACCAAGTCGACGCAGGCGACGGCGGCGTGGTCGCAGGGCAACCTCGGTGCCGGCGTCGGCATCGCGGTCCTCGACACCGGTATTTCACCGATGAAGGACTTCGAGGGCCGCCTCGTGCACGGCCCGGACCTCTCGGGTGAGGGCAACCTCGTTGACACCTTCGGGCACGGCACCGTGATGGCCGGCGCGGCCGGTGGCAGCGGCGCCGACTCGGTGGGAAACAGCAAGGGCCTGTACGCCGGCGTCGCGCCCAAGTCAACGCTCGTCGCGGTGAAGGTCGCCGGTCGCAACGGCGTCGCCGACGTCTCGACGATCCTGCAGGGCATGCACTGGGTCTCGTCCTACAAGGACCAGTTCAACATCCGGGTCATGAACCTCTCGTGGGGCACGACCAGCACGCAGGACCCGAAGGTCGACCCGCTCAACTACGCCGTGCAGCGGCTCTGGCGGCAGGGCATCGTGGTCGTCGTCGCCGCCGGCAACTCGGGGCCCGGCGCCGGCACCGTGATGAAGCCCGCCGACGACCCCTTGGTCGTCACGGCAGGCGCCTACGACGACAAGCAGAACGACTCGACCGCCGACGACGCGGTCCCGGCCTGGTCTTCGCAAGGCCCGACCGCGCAGGGGCTGACCAAGCCCGACATCGTCGTCCCTGGCCGCACGCTCATCACGCCTCGCTCGTACGGCTCACGCGTCGAGAACGAGAACCCCAAGGCGCTGGTCTCGCCGAGCTACATCCGCGGCTCGGGCACCTCGCAGGCGGCGGCCGTGACCTCTGGGCTCGCGGCGCTGCTCATCGCGGGCCGTCCGTCCCTTACTCCGGACCAGGTCAAGAACTTGTTGAAGAACACCGCGTCCCCGATCGCTGGCAACTCCGGCGGCACGGCCAACGTGCAGGGCCAGGGCCGCGCCCAGCTCGCCGGTGCGCTCACCGCTGACCCCGGCCCGGCCTACTCGCAGACCCCGACGGCAACCGGCCTCGGGTCCATCGAGGCCAGTCGCGGCGGCCGCAACGTCGAGACCGTCTGCCCGGCCGACACCGCGGCCGCAACCCGCACCGTCGTCATCGGGGAGATGGACGTCCGCTGCGAGAAGTGGAACGGCTCCTCCTGGACGGGCAGCAGCTGGACCGGTTCGTCCTGGACGGGCAGCAGCTGGACCGGGTCTTCGTGGACCGGTAGCAGCTGGACCGGTTCGTCCTGGACGGGCAGCAGCTGGACCGGTAGCAGTTGGACCGGCTCCTCGTGGACCGGTAGCAGCTGGACCGGTTCCTCGTGGACGGGCAGCAGCTGGACCGGTTCCTCGTGGACCGGCAGCAGCTGGACCGGTTCCTCGTGGACCGGTAGCAGCTGGACCGGTAGCAGCTGGACCGGCTCTTCGTGGACGGGCTCTACGTACGACGGGTTCCTGACCGCCTGGTGGGGCTACCTGCCGAAGGACGGCAAGAAGATCGCCGGGGAGCCGAACGAGTCCGAGGTGGAGATCGCAGGGCTCGCCTGCACCACCCGCGACGACCAGCGAGCTCGCCGCGGCTCCGGCAACTGCCCGTGACCCAGCGCTTGACGGGAGAACCCGCCCCCCACGGGGGCGGGCTCGACCCGCGCCGCGAGTCCGGCGCCCTCGGCTGGGTGCGCAGCAACCCGCTGAGCGCGTACGCGTGGACCGTCGTCGTCGTCGGCGCCTGCGTCGCGGCGACGGCTGCGGCGCTGGCGGTACCCACGGTGGTCGAGGGCTGGCGCATCGCTGTCGTGGCGGGGCTCTTCCTGCTCGCCGACCGGCCGCTGCTCGAGATCCGCTTCGGCCGCGACAACGAGTCCTTCACCTGGGCCGAGGTCTGCGTCCTGGTGGGCCTGGTGCTCGTACCGCTGCCGGTCCTGGTGCCCGTTGCCGCCGTGGCTGTCGTGGTCTACCACTCGCTGATGCAGCACCATCCGCTCAAGTCGCTGTTCAACGGCGCCACCTTCGCCTTGGGCGTCGGTCTGGCCGGTCTCACCGTGCAGGTCGTCGGCGGTGAGCCGGCGCTCGGCGCGCGCTTCGACCTCCGGGAGGGGCTCGCGCTCGGTGCGGGGGCGCTCGTCTTCTCGGCGTTCAACGGCGGGGCCGTGGCCATGGCGGTGGCGCTCTCCGAGCAGCTGCGCTGGCGCGATGTCCTGTCCAAGGGACTGTGGCTGCGGACGCTCATCGACATCGGCAACGGCCTGGTGGGTGTCGGCGTCGTCGGGCTCGCGGTCTGGAGTCGGCCGACGCTGGTCGTGCTGCCGCCCCTGCTTGTGATCATGTACGCGGCGTACCGCGGCTACCTGCACGCGATGCAGGAGAGGGACCTGTGGCAGCAGCTGGAGAGCGCGTGCCGCGAGCTCAACCACCTGGATGAGGCCGCCGTCGCCAGCTCGGTCACCCTGCACGCCGCGGCGATGTTCAAGGCAGACACGGTTGAGGTGCTGGTCGCCGGCAGCGACGTCCGGCCCGGCACGCTCTACGCCGGAGGCGCCGATGGCGTCCAGCTGGTCCGTCAGGAGTCGCTGGCCGGCATGAGCAGTGGCAACAGCGGCCCGGCCAGCTCGACCGACACCTCCGCGCTGATGGTCTACGCAACTCCGCTGGAGGGGGCGAACGTCACCATCGGGATGCTGCGCCTCGGCTTCCGTGGCCCGGTCGATCTGACCAAGCGGGAGCGCCAGGTGCTCAAGACCTTCGCCCACAGCGTCAGCAGCGCCTTGCAGAACGTCGCGCTCTACAGCGAGATGCGCGAGCACGCCGAGACCAAGGCGTACGAGGCGTCGCACGACGGGCTCACCGGTCTCGGCAACCGGGCGCTCCTGCACGACCGTGCCGTTGTGGTCCTTGGCGACGCGACCGACGATCGGCAGTGCGCGCTGCTCATCGTCGACCTCGACCACTTCAAGGAGATCAACGACACCCTCGGCCACGCCGCCGGTGACGTGTTCCTGCAGCAGGTGGGTCAGCGCATCGTGTCCTCGGTGAAGGAGGCCGATGCTGTCTGCCGCCTCGGCGGCGACGAGTTCGCCGTCCTGATCGGTGGCCTGCGTACCCCCGAACATGCCGACAGCGTTGCGGCCCGGCTGCTCACCGTCCTGGCCGAGCCGGTGACCTTCGACGGACTGCGACTGTCGATAGAGGGCAGCGTGGGCGTTGCGTGCTATCCGGCGGACGCGTCATCGTTCGACGAGCTGCTGCGCCGGGCGGATGTCGCGCTCTACCAGGCCAAGACCTCCCGAGGTTCGTTCTCGCACTACCGCGTCGACCGCGACGAGTCGAGCCTGCACCGGCTTGCCCTCGCGGCCGAGCTGCGCACGGCCATGGCCGCCCCCCAGTGCGTCGTCCACTGCCCCCCGCAGTACGACCTGGCGACCGGTCGCGCCGTCAGTGCCGAGGCACTGGTGCGCTGGCAGCACCCGAAACGCGGG
>JBBPYI010000227.1:0-6820 GCA_038200075.1 Mycobacteriales bacterium | reverse complement strand
GCCGCGATGATCCGGATGTCGGGTCGCTGCTCGCGCAGGTAGCGGCCGGTGCCCATCAGCGTGCCGGTGGTCCCCAGACCCGCGATGAAGTGGGTGATCGACGGCAGGTCCTCGATGAGCTCGGGGCCGGTCGTCTCGTAGTGCGCCTGAGCGTTGGCGGGGTTGCCGTACTGGTAGAGCATGACCCAGTCGGGGTTCTCGGCCGAGAGCTGCTTGGCGACGGCGACCGCCTGGTTGGAGCCGCCGGCGGCCGGCGAGGTGACGATCTCCGCGCCGTACATCGTGAGCAGCTGGCGGCGCTCGATCGAGGTGTTCTCCGGCATCACGCAGATCAGCCGGTAGCCGCGCATCCGGCAGACCATGGCCAGGGAGATGCCGGTGTTGCCCGAGGTCGGCTCCAGGACGGTCACGCCCGGGCGAAGCAGCCCCTCTTTCTCGGCGGCGGCGATCATGTAGAGCGCCGCCCGGTCCTTCACCGAGCCGGTGGGGTTGTCGGTCTCGAGTTTCGCCCAGAGCCGGACGTCAGGAGACGGGGACAGCCGAGGAAGACCGACGAGCGGGGTACGCCCGACGGAGTCCAGCAGCGAGTCGAACCGCATCGGCTAGCGAGCGCCACCGGCAACTGCCGGCAGCACCGTCACCGAGTCGCCGTCGGCCAGCTTGGTGTCCAGGCCGCCGAGGAAGCGGACGTCCTCGTCGTTGACGTAGACGTTGACGAAGCGGTGCAGGTTGCCCTCGTCGGTGATCAGGCGTCCGCGCAGACCGCTGTGGCGACTGTCGAGGTCGTCCAGCAGGGCGGTCAGCGTGTCACCGGAGCCCTGGACGGCCTTCTCGCCCCCGGTGTAGGTGCGCAGGATGGTCGGGATACGGACCTCGATGGCCATGCGGGCGGTTCTCCTCAGTCGTCAGGGTCAGTGCTTGCCGTGCTCGGTGGAGTCAACAGGCGGGGTCGCGGCAGGATTCCTCACGTGACGCGCAGCTCCTCCTCGGTCACCACGCCGTCCTCGATCCGGTAGGACCGGACCTCCCTGTCCTGCGACCGGGTCGACACGAGCAGCCAGGAGGTGCCGGGTGTGTTGACCGACCACCGCATGTCGGTGCGCGACGGATAGGCCTCGGTCATCGTGTGGGAGTGGTAGACGACCAGCAGGTCCTCGTCGGCGTCGTCGATGTCGCGGTAGACCCGTAGCCACTCGGCGCTGTCGAACACGAAGCCCGTCGGGGAGCGCTCGGCGTTGGTCATCTCGAACAGCCGGGTGGCGGTCCCGGCCGACCCGGCGATGACGCCGCAGCACTCGTCGGGGTGGTCGCGGCGGGCGTGCGCGATGACCTGGTCGACCATCGCCTGCGGGAGCTCGAGCACCCGGGCAGGCTACCGACCCCGCGTCAGGCACCCCAGCAGGGACTCCTGCAGCCAGCCCAGCCAGCCGTAGACCATCAGCGCCTGGGCACGCGGATCCTCGGAGTCCGGCTCGAGCTCGGTGTCCTCGGTGACCTCCAGCCGTGTCCCGAGGACCAGGCGCAGGTCGTTGAGGCACATCAGCCAGGCGTCGGCCTGCTGCCTGTCGAGCGGGACCTTGCCCCCGCGACTGACGTACGGCGCGAGCGTGGCCAGCACCACCGTCGCGTGAGCGCGCTTGCCGGCCCGCAGGTCGGCCTCGGTGTAGCGCCGGAAATCGGTCGCAGCCTCCTCGTCGTCGCCGTACGCGTCCGGCAGCAGACGCGCCAGCGCCGGGTCCTCGGGCCGTTCGACAGGTCCGGTCGGCAGGCCGACCAGCGCGGCCAGGGGGTCCTCTGTGGTCGGGGCATCGGCCTCACCGAGCAGCTCGAGCAGGTCGCCGACGACGGTCGTGAGGATGTCGGCCTCGACCCGGTCGAGCTCGCCGACGACCAGGTCCTTCTTACGGCGAAAGCGCACCCGTCAGTCCTGCTGCAGAGTGGCCCACAGGCCTTTGGCGTGCAAGCGGTTCACGTCGTGCTCCATCTGCTCGCGGGTTCCGGTGCTGACCGCCGCGCGGCCCTTCTGGTGGACGTCGAGCATCATCGCCTCGGCCACCTCGCGGCTGTATCCGAACAGCTCGATGAGGACGTGCGTGACGTAGCTCATCAGGTTGACCGGGTCGTTCCAGACGATCGCCACCCACGGCCGGTCGTCGTTGGCCTGGTCGTCGACCTCGGGTCGGTCCAGCTGCGCGGGGGCGGTCATCGGCGCAGCTCCCGTCGCAGGACCTTGCCGGTGGCATTGCGCGGCAGCTCGTCCAGCAGGCGCACCTCGCGGGGCACGGCGAAGCGGGCCAGTCGGTCACGCACCACCTGCTGCAGGTGCTCGGCGTCGACCGTGACGCCGGGTGCGGCGACGACGTGGGCCACCAGGCGGACGCCGTAGACCTCGTCGGGTTCGTCGACGACGGCGACCTCGGCGACCGACGGGTCCTCGGCCAGCACGTCTTCGACCTGGCCGGGATGGACGTTCTCCCCACCGATCACGACCATGTCGTCGTCGCGTCCCAGGACTGTGAGACGGCCTGACTCGTCGAGCATCCCGAGGTCACCCGTGGACACCAGCCCGTCGAGCCGGTCCTTGTCGGAGCCGTCGGTGTAGCCGGAGAAAGCCAGTCCGCTGCCGACGAAGATCCGCCCGGCGGTACCCGGCGCGACGTCGCTGCCGCTGTCGTCCACCACCCGCAGGGTGACGCCGTGCGGTGCGCGACCGGCCGTGCGCGGGTCGGCGGCCAGGTCCTGCGGGGTCGCCACGGCGGCGTACGCGACCTCGGTCGAGCCGTAGAGGTTGTGCAGCACCGGGCCGAACGCCCGCTGCACCCGGGAGACGAGGTCACCGGGCAGCGCGCTGCCGCTGGAGGCGATCACCCGCAGCGACGACGTGTCGTAGTGCTCGGCGACCTCGACGAGCCGCTCCAGCATGACCGGCACGACGATCAGCGCGGTGGCCCGGTGGTCCTGCACGGCCTGCAGGACCCGGTCGGGGTCGAAGCGCCGCTGCAGCACGACGGTGGAGCCGAGCAGCATGGCCAGCGACAGGTGACCCAGGCCCCAGGCGTGGAAGGCCGGCGCGGCCAGGACGGTCGTCTCGCCGGTGCGCAGCGGGATGACGGACAGAGCGGCCACGGCATCCTCGACGGAGGCTCCACCGCGAGCCGCCCCGCGGGGTGCGCCCGTCGTGCCGCTGGTGAGAATCACCTGACGCGAGGTGTGGCCGGGCTTGGGCGGAGCGGGCAACCTGGAGGTACGGGCCAACCCGTCCAGCAGCTCGGTGGTGAGGGCCAGCCGGCCGGGCAGGGCCGGCCCCAGCAGCGCCGTGAACTCCTCGTCGTGCAGCACGGCGCGGGCGCCCTCGCGGTCGAGCACCTGCGCCAGCGGCTCGCCCGCGCTGCCGGTGTTGAGGTAGAGCACGTCGACGCCGACCTTGGCCAGCGCGACGGCTGCCTCGACCAGACCGCGGCCGTTGCGGGCCAGCAGCCCGGCCGCATCACCGGGGCGCAGTCCGCGCGCACGGAGCTCGGCTGCCAGGCGGTCGGTGCGCTGGTCGACCTCACGCCAGGTCAAGGGCCCGTCGTCGTCGATCAGCGCCGTGCGCGCGGGGTGGCGCGCGGCGCCGGCGGCGTACCCCGTCGCGGGGGTGACCCCCCAGCGGGCGGCGGACAGGGCCATGCCAAGCAGGCGGTCGGGCCGCACCGGCGCAAGCAGGCCGCTACGGACGAGCACGCGCAGACCGGCGACGTCGAGCACGTCGGCCTCCAAGGTGGTCATGCATCTACAGGTGTGGTGTCGGGTCAGCTCCACGGTGCCACGTCCTGAGGTCGTCGTTCGGGCAGGGCACCCGCTTGCCAGCTGGGGCGCACGGCCCGGGAGGTCGTGCCTGCTGCTGCCGCGGAGATCGAGGCCCGCGTGGCGGAGGTGGTGCGTACGGGCGCCCCCGTCCTCGACGTCGCCGGCCCGGCCCCGGATGGCGAGGGCCGGTGGTCCGCGAGCTGGTACCCGTGTGGGACGAGGAGGGCGGCAGGGGCTGCAGCTGGTCGCGAGTATGGCTGGCCTGACCTGCGTGCCTCAGACGCGGAAGTCCACCGTGGTCGTACGGCAGTCGTCGACCCGGACCCCGGTGCGCTTAACGACCTTGCCGGCGGTCGTGGTCGCCCACATCACGTAGGTCTGCCGGCTCGCCAGCGCGGGGACGCTGTAGACGCCGGTGGAGGAGAAGACGGCCGTACCCCAGCCCTGGTAGTAGGGGTAGGCGTTCCACTTCGTCTCGGTCCAGGCGTAGAGGCTGCGCAGGCCGATCCGCTGGCCAGCGGAATTGGTGACGACTCCCTTGATGGCGCCGGCAGTGCCCTTGAAGCTGCAGGTCATCGGCAGGCGGATCGGCAGGTTCGAGGTGCCGACCGGGACGAGGTGCTTGTTGCTGTTGCCGTACTTGGTCAGCGTCTGCGGGTTGAAGCAGTAGTTGCCGGCCGAGTCCTTGCACGGGCTGCCCCGGTAGCCGCGGTGGTAGACCTCGATGTAGGCGCCGACGGCGTTGCTCGGGATGCTCCCGATCCGCCAGGCCCGGGTGGTGCGGTTGCCGTCCTTCATCGTCGACCCCTGCGGCGCGCCCTCCGGGCCGACGAAGTGGTTGAGGTAGGTCTGCGGCACCGAGTAGCCGCCGGTCTTGGCGCAGCCGTACGACGAGCTCTTGGGATCGGCGTTGAGCGCCCGTCCACTGCTGTCGACCACGTCGAACCCGATGCTGACGTTGACGTCGCGACCGTCCTGGCCGAAGACCGTGCCGGCAATGGCCTTGCCGGTGTTGCTGGCGCAGACCGCGCCTGCGGGCGTCGCCGGGGCGGCAGCGACGCCGGCCGCCAGGGCCAGCGCGAGCACGGGGGTGAGCAGGCGTCGCGTCATGACGTCTTCCTCGGCAGTTGCGGTGGGGCACCTGAAGCCGGACCGTACGCCCGGCCCCGCCGTGCTCGCAGGTGAACGGGCACGATGGTGGTCGTGCCCGCAGAGAACACCCCCCTTGCTGAGCGCCCGCTGACCGAGCCGCGGGCCGACCGACTCGATCGTTCCCACCCCCTCGCCGGGGCAGCGCTCGCCGCTCACGCGGCCGCACTGCAAGCCGGGGAGGCCACCTATCGCGACCCCATCAGCGGCTACCGGGTGCTGACCGCCGCGACCCTGGCCGGCCGCGGCGTCTGCTGCAGCCTGGGCTGCCGGCACTGCCCGTACGTCCAGGACTGACGCCGAAGGACCCGACCCTTGGTGGGTCGGGCCCTTCGGCGTCGATCGATCGGTCGGTGGAGGTGGCGGGAATCGAACCCGCGTCCTCTGGCACCTTGGCAGGGCTTCTCCGGGCGCAGCTGGCTGTGATTTTCTCGGCCCTCCCGATCACACCAGCAAGTCGGGAACGGGCTCAGCCACTGTTGGGTTGTCCGTTCGACCCCGTGACCGGGCCGGACGGTGATCCTCCTTGCGATGCCAGGTCCCGGGCCGGAGGCGCTCCCGGGCTGACAGCCTCGAACTAGCTGCTAAGCAGCGAGAGCGAAGGCGCGCGGACTGTTGTCGGCGCTTGTGTGTTGTGCGACGTTGTTGGTTAACGAGATCATCGTCGCCTTCCTCGGCCCGCTTCACCTGCCTCGACATCCAGAGTCGAGACCTGTCACCCCCTTCGTGGTGCGTGTCGTCCACTGAGACTAACGCGCACGCCCGGCGGACGGTGCCGTCAGCCGTTGGCAACCGCCCGCAGGTGGCGGCCGCCCGTCTCGCTGCGCGGAGCCGGCACGGCGCTAGACCGTGCGCGCAGCCCGAGTGCCGTGCGGAGCTGGTCAGCCGGCATGGGCCGGCCCAGGTGGTACCCCTGCGCGAAGTCGCAGCCGAGCTCGCGCAGCGCGTCGGCCAGCTGCTCGTCCTCGACGCCCTCGCCGACAGCACGGGCCCCCAGGCTGTGCGCCAGCTGCACCGTCGCCCGCACCAGCGCCCGGTCGCTCTCCGAGCCGGCCAGACCGGAGACGAAGCTGCGGTCGATCTTCACCTCGTTGACCGCAACCCGCTGCAGGAACGCCAACGAGGAGTAGCCGGTGCCGAAGTCGTCGACGGAGAGCTGGACACCCATGCTGCGCAGGCTGCCGAGCACCTCCTCCACGACCTCGAGCTCGCTCATCATGGTCGTCTCGGTGATCTCCAGGATGAGCCGGTCGGCGGCCAGCCCGTGCCGCAGCAGGACCCGGCCGACGTCGACCGGGAGCTCGCCATCCAGAAGGTTGCGCGCGGACAGGTTCACGGCAACGGTCAGCTGCGAGCCGTCGGCGGCCCAGCTGGCGCACTCCGCGACGGCCTTCTCGAGGACGACCATCGTGAAGTCGCGGATCAGCCCGGAGTGCTCGACCGCGCCGACGAACTCCCCCGGGGCCAGCAGCCCTCGTTTTGGGTGCTGCCAGCGCACCAGTGCCTCGGCACCGACAGCGCAACCGGTCGCGAGGTCGTACTGCGGCTGGAAGTGCACGACGAACTGGTCGTCGGCCATGGCCGTGCGCAGCTCGGCCGCGAGGGCGAGCCGGTGCAGACTCGACTCGTCGCGGTCGACGCGGTAGTGCGAGAACGAACCGCGGGAGGTCTTGGCCTGATAGAGCGCGACGTCCGCCCGGCGCAGCAGCTCGTCGAACGATGACGCGTCCGCCGGATAGCACGCAACGCCGACGCTGCCCTCGATCGACAGTCGCAGTCCGTCGAAGGTCACCGGCTCGGCCAGGACGGTGAGCAGCCGGGCCGCAACGCTGTCGGCATGTTCGGGGGTACGCAGGCCACCGATCAGGACGGCGAACTCGTC
>JBBPYI010000226.1:0-3238 GCA_038200075.1 Mycobacteriales bacterium | reverse complement strand
CGTCGCCGGACTGTTCGGCATCCTGGACGAGCCGCGCTACGCCGGCCGCGGCATCCGCGGCACGATCGTCAGCAAGGTGCTGCACCGCAAGCGACCAGAGCTCGTGCCGCTGTACGACTCCCGGATCTTCCAGGCCTACACCGCGCCCGGCGCGATCCCGCGCTCGACCGACAACGCCTGGGCGCAGTTCATGGCCATGCTGTGCACGCAGATGCGCGACGACCTGCAGGCCGAGGCGCAGGCGTTCGCCGAGCTCGAGGAGCTCGCGGCCTCCGAGGGCAGGCCGGTGACCCAGCTGCGCATCCTCGACATCCTGGTCTGGCGTACGGCCGAGAGCAGCCAACGCGAGGGCTAAGCCTTCAGGCGCGCCCGGCGAGCAGCCGGCCCAGCCGCACCGCCACCTCGACGTCGGCCGTCGGCCGGTCGCCGTACGCCAGCAGCCAGGTCGTGGCGTCCTTGCGGAAGCGCAGCGTGAGCAGCTCGCCGCCGCCGGGCAAGGGCTGACGCCGCAGCTGGGAGGCGCTCCCGATCGTCGGCGCCTGCACCAGCTCCCCCGAGCCGCCTGCGACGTCGCCGTCCAGATCGGCGGTCGCGCCCTCGGGGGTGGCGAAGCGCACGACGACGACCGACAGCACCCGTGGTGAGGCGGGGTCGGCGTACTGCGCGACGTAGGCGTTGCTGAAGCCGTGCTCGGCGAGCGCGGCCCTCGCGGCCGTTGCGTCGCTGGAGTACCCGGCGATCGCGGCCGCATCCCGGCCACCGCTGCCGGTCAGCAGCGGGACCATCCCGGCCGGCACCTCATCCGGTGCAGGCACCAGCGGGGTGAGCGGGTCGGCCGGCAGCGACAGCCCGGGCACGGGGGCGGCCGCGGCCGCGCTGGCAGCCAGGTCGGCCGGGGTGGCGGGCACCGTCGGGGAGCCCTCGGTGCAGCCGGCGACAGCACCGGACAGCAGCACGGCGATGAGCCACGGCCGGATGATCACGCCAGGAGCGTAGGGGGCAACCCCGCCCAGAGCGCGCATCCGGCACGATGGGGGGGTGAGTGACACCTGGTCCAGCCCCGATCCGCGCCGCGTCGTGACGGGCACCGCCTTCGGCCAGCCGTACGCCCGCTCGGAGTCGGTCTCGCCTCCGGTGGCGCGCGACGTGCTGGCGGGCGTGGTGACGCTGGCCGTCACGATCCTGGCCGGGGCGCCGGTCGGTCTGCTGTGGGCGGCGTTGGCCCCGCGGGCCGAGGCGGTCCTGTCGGGCCAGCAGTACCTCCGGGCCGATGTGGAGACCAGCGCCTACATCGCCGGCGACGGCTTCTTCCTGGCCGCTGGGCTCGTCGCCGGTGTCGTCACCGGCCTGCTGGCCTGGCGGCTGGCCCGCGCGCACGGGCCCGCCGTCGTGCCGGCGCTGGCGGTGGGTGGGGCGGCCGCGGCGTACGTCGCGATGCGGGTCGGCGAGCAGGTCGGGATCGACGCGCTGGCCCAGGCCGTGCGGACGGCCACGCCGCGGGTCGACCTCACCCTGCAGCTGGGGGCGCTGGCGACGTTGGCCGCCTGGCCGGTGGCGGCGCTGGTGGCCCATCTGGTGGCCACCCTGCTCACCAAGGACGCCTCAGTTCAGGCTGATGGGTCCGCGCGCCAGCTCCGGTGACGGCGCCGCGGTCAGCACCCGCAGCAGCGTGCCCTCGCGCCGCAGCATGCTGAGCTCGCGTCGCAGCCGGGCTGCGCCGTCGGGCTCGGCCAGCAGCGCCTGTCGGTCGTCGAGGTCGAGCAGCATCGTCGCCGCCACCAGATAGCTCAGCACCAGGCTGCTGTCGGGCAGCTCGGGCACCTCCACCTGCTCTCCACTGGCCCGGCCCAGCGCGCCGACGTAGTCCACGAAGGCCGCTCGTACGGCCCGGTCCAGCAGCGGCGCCTCGGCGGCGGGTCCCATGTCGTCGGGCAGCCACTCGACCTCGCCGATCAGATAGGCACCGCTGGTGTCCAGCCCGGTCAGCCGGAAGCGCTCGGCTCCCGTGGTGACGACGTCGTAGCGCCCGTCCTCGTAGGGCTCGACCCGTCGCAGCTGCGCGGCGCAGCCGATCTCGTGCAGCGCGGTGACCCCGTCCGCGCCGACCTCACGCCCCTCGCGGATCGCCACGACCCCGAAACGCCGCTGCTCCTCGGGCAGCTCCAGCAGCTCCCGGACCAGCACGCGGTAGCGCTCCTCGAACACGTGCAGCGGCAGCAGCAGGCCGGGCAGCAGCACCAGGCCCAGCGGGAACAGAGGGAGCCGATCGGACATGGCGCGAGGGTACGGCCGACGGCGCGCCGTCGCTGCGTCATCTGGGGTGGCGAAAGGTCACGCGCAGGAGCCTTCGATGCGCGACGATGCGTGTCGTCCGGTCCTGGGCGCCGGCCGGCTCGGATCGGGTGGTGCACCGTCGTGCTGGGCGGGTCCGGTGCTCGCCACCTACGGCGTGAACCGGCTGGCCCGACGGGTCGTGCTGCTCGAGCTGTCGCTGGTCTTCCCCGACCGGGCGCCGTCCCGGTTGCGGGCCGTACGCACCTCCAGCGTGCGCGACCTGGACGCCCGGTTGGCCCGACTGCGTGGTCACGGCGAGCCGATGGCGCCCTACGAGGCGGCCGAGACGCTGGTGACGCTCGTCGGAATCCTCGGTCTGCACGACAAGTGCACGCGCGGTCACTCCGAGCGGATCCGGGCCCTGACCGACCTGCTGACCGATGAGCTCGGCCTCGACGAGCACGACCGCGTACGCCTGCGCTGGGCCGCCCTGGTCCACGACCTCGGCAAGCTCACCGTGCTCGTGCCGTCCTGAACGGCGGCGCCGACCTCGACGACCAAGTGTGGGCCCAGCTGCGCTCGCACCCTGACGAGGGCGTACGCCTGGTCGCCGGACTGCTGCCCTGACTGGGGGAGTGGGGCACCGCGGTCGGCCAGCACCACGAGCGCTGGGATGGCGCCGGCTATCGCGCCGGGCTGGCCGGCGAGCAGATCTCCTACGGCGCCCGCCTGGTGGCAGTCTGCGACTCCTTCGAGACGATGACCGCAGTGCGGTCCTACCAGCCCGCCCGCAGCGCGGCCGAGGGGCGCCAGGAGCTGGCCCGGTGCGCCGGCAGCCAGTTCGACCCGGCTGTGGTCCGGGCTTTCCTGGGCATCTCGCTCGGCAAGCTGACCTGGGTGCTCGGGCCGGTGACCTGGTTGGCGCAGGTGCCTTTCGTCGCTGCCGTCGACCGGGCCGGACAGG
>JBBPYI010000225.1:0-3022 GCA_038200075.1 Mycobacteriales bacterium | reverse complement strand
GCACCTGCACGGTCCAGCGGGCGTCCTCGCTGGACCAGTCAGCGGACACCACGCGCAGCCCGTACCGGATGTGCTCATCGACGCGGTGCTCGGCGGCCGTCTCGCGGATGTAGTCGAGGATGTCGTCGCCGTCGGCGATGGAGTTGCGGCCAGTCCAGGGACGGAAGGCGTAGCCGAGGGTGAACATGTCGGAGTCCGAGCGGACACCGGGATAGCGGAACAGGTCCCAGGTCCCGCCGCTGCTCTGCCGGGCCTCGAGGACCTGGTAGCTGGTCCCGGCGGCCTCGCGCTGCAGGTGGCAGCCGGCGCCGATCCCGGACAGGCCGGCACCGACGATGAGGACGTCGACGTGGGCGATGTCTGTGGCGGGTTCGCTGGTGGCGGTCACGACGCTCCTCGATGCGTGGGCGGGAGCCCACAGGAAATCACGCGTCCAGCGCCAGCGCGACGGTCAGCTCCAGGACGCTGGTCGGGTCGGTGAGGCTGTCGCCGTAGAGCTCGCGCAGCTGGGTCATGCGATAGCGCACGGTCTGCGGGTGCACGACGAGGTCGGCCGCGACCTCTTCGCGCCGGCCCTGGTGCAGCAACCAGGACCGCAGGGTCTCGGCCAGTCGGTCGGCGGTAGCCGGCCGCAGCTCGGCCAGCGGGGCCAGGGCCCGCCGCCGTAGATCGGCCAGCGCGTCCGGGTCGGCGCCGAGCACGAGGGCGGCGAGATGCTGCTCGGTGTCGAGCGCGTCAGGCGTACGCGGCAGCAGCGACGCCCGGACTGCCCGCGCGAGCGAGGCCGTCGCCTGGTCCCACGGTCGGGCGGGACCGACGACCGCGACCCGTCCGCGCAGCAGTGCGAGCAGCGCCGGCCGGCGATGGGCGACGTCGGGCACGAGCAGCACGGCGGTGTCCTGGAGCCCGGCGGCGTCACCGGACACCGCCAGGGTGCGAGGGTCGAGCAGGGGCACGGTGTCGCGGACGCGGGCCGACGGCAGCAGCACTGCGGTTAGGGTCGTCGGCGGTTCCCAGTCGGCCTGGGCGGCGCGGGCCAGCAGGACGTCGGGGGCGGCGCCGTCGAGCAGGGCCTCGCCGAGCCGCTCGCGGTAGGCCTCCAGCACCCGGCCGGTGGTCGCGAGCTCGTCGGTGTGGCCGGCGACGCTCGCCGCCGACAGCTCGTCGATGTAGGCGAAGACCAGCTCGGCGAAGCGCGCGACGGTCGGCGCAGCCAGCCCGCCGTCGACGGCGATCCCCGACAGCTCCCGCCACGACACCCGGGCGCCGACCCGGTAGGCAGCCAGCAGAGCGTCCATCGTCCGGCCGCTGCGGGCCTCGCCGCGACCCAGGGCGTACGCCCCCTCGAGCGCTGCGTGCAGCGGGCCGCCGGTCTGACCGTCGGTGTCGTCGTCGCTGCGGGCGGCCAGGCGCAGGAAGGTGCCCAGCGCCAGCTGCACGGCCTGCTCGATGGTCGCGCCCATCTGGCCGTCGAGGGCCCCGGCGTACTGGACGACCTCAGCGGTCAGGGCCGCCACGGTGCGTTCGGCGACCCGCGGGAGCTGGGCGCGCAGGGCCGCCACGACCGCCGGCTCCAGATCCAGCGCCATCCGGGCGTCATCGCTCATGTCTTTGTCCTGTGCGAACAAGGAACGGCCGTAGCCTCACCCTTCACGGTCATGACTCTAGCCCGGGGAGTGGGCATAGTGACGTCATGACCACAGCAGAGCTTCCCCGCACCTCCTTCGGGCGATTGCGTGAGCGCGCCGTACGTCTTGCCGAGCTCGTCGCGACGCCGCTCGTGCCGTCCGACTACGTCGATCTGGTCGACCCCCTGCTCTCGGGCACCGAGCTGCGCGGCCGGGTCGTCGAGGTGATCCACGAGACGGCGGACGCCGCCACGCTGGTCATCCGCCCCGGCCGCGGCTGGCAGCCCCACGTCCCCGGTCAGTACCTCCGGATCGGCGTCGACGTCGACGGGGTCCGCCTGTGGCGCACCTACTCCCTCACCAGCCACCTGGGTCGCGCCGATGGCTGCCTCTCGATCACCGTCAAGGCGATCCCGGGTGGCGTGGTCAGCAACCACCTCGTACGCACCTCGGCTCCCGGCCTGGTGCTCCAGCTCGATCAGGCCATGGGGGAGTTCGTGCTGCCAGTGCAGCGCCCTGCCAAGACCCTGTTCGTCACGGCCGGCAGCGGCGTCACGCCGGTCATGGGGATGCTGCGCAACGCCGTCGACGAGCTCGCCGACGTCGTCGTCGTGCACTCCGCCCCGACCCCCGCTGACGTCATCTTCGGCGCCGAGCTGGCGCAGCTGGCTGCCGACGGCCGCATCCACCTCGTGGTCAAGCACACCGACACCGACGGCATGCTGTCGCTCGACGAGCTGGCCACGCTGGTCCCCGACCACGCCGAGCGCGAGACCTGGGCCTGCGGGCCGGCGGGCATGCTCGACGCCCTCGAGGCGCGGTGGACCGAGGCGGGCCTCCAGGACCGGCTGCACACCGAGCGCTTCCGGGCCTCGCTGCTGCTCGCCGGTGACGGCGGCACCGTGAGCTTCGCCCAGGCAGGAGTCACCGTCGAGGCCGACGGCGCCACCGCGCTGCTCGACGCCGGCGAGGCCGCCGGCGTGCTCATGCCGTCCGGGTGCCGCATGGGCATCTGCTTCGGCTGCGTCGTCCCCCTGCGCTCCGGTGCCGTCCGCGACCTGCGCGACGGCACCCTCACCACCGCCGCCGAGGGCGACGGCGTGCTGGTCCAGACCTGCATCTCGGCTGCGGCCGGGTCCTGCGACATCGAGCTCTGAGGAGAACCCCATGACCGCCATCCAGAAGAAGCCGAACAACCCGATCGCGCACCTGAGTGCCGAGGACGTCGAGACGCTCGGGCGCGAGCTCGACGCGATCCGCGAGCAGGTGCTCGCGAGCCGCGGTGAGCGCGATGCCGCCTACATCCGCAAGGTCATCGACGCGCAGCGCAAAATCGAGCTCAGCAGCCGCGCGGTCCTGCTGTTCTCACTGTTCCCGCCGGCCTGGCTCGCGGG
>JBBPYI010000224.1:0-7084 GCA_038200075.1 Mycobacteriales bacterium | reverse complement strand
ACCTGGCAGCCCCTGCCGATCCGGCGCATCGAGCGACGGAAGGACCGCGACTCCTACCGCTGGTACCACCTCGTCGACGTCCCGTGCGCCGTCAACGGAACGCACCAGATCCGCATCCCGCTCGTCAGCAGCCACGACGACGTCACCGCCGGCTTCCTGCGCTCCGAGTACCTGCGCCAGCTCCCGCCCGACACCAAGGGCTACGAGCGCACCTACGGCACTCGGCCCTCCGCCGAGTCCGACAACGCCCAGCGCGAGGAACGGTTCACCTGGCGCCACCTCCCCGCCTACGGAGCCGACCGTCAGGCCACCGCGATGCTCGGGTGGAACTTCCTGGAGAACAGCAAGGCCCGATACCTCCACCGCAAGCGCGCCGCCGCAGCCGACCAGCAGGCCGCGGCCTGACCCAGCACCACGACCAGCACGACCAGCACGACGAGAGCCCGGTCCCGCAGCGCGAGGCCGGGCTCGCGCACGTCCTGGACCGCCCACACGACCGCCGGCAGCCGCCGAGACGGCCCTCGCGCCACCGCAGCGACCGGCATACTGGTAACCCTGGTGACTGACGAGCAGCACCCGCGTTTCCAACCAGCTGCTCAACAGACCCCGGACCCATGGCTCAGTTGGTAGAGCAGCGCCCTTACAAGGCGAAGGTCGGCAGTTCGAGTCTGTCTGGGTCCACCCCGCGGTGCACGCCTCCCCGGTCATCGGGGAGGCTAGGGGGTATGAAGACGCGTTCTCTCACCCTGCCCGTGCTCGCCCTTGCTGCTACCGCCGTCCTGTCGGCCTGCACCACCGAGACCACCCCCACCGCTCCGGTCGCCGGCGCGTCCGGCTCGTCATCTGCTCCGACCGCGGTCACGCCCACCGGGGCGGCCGCTGCTCCGGAGGCGGTTGTCGACAACGACGCCGTGCTCGAGGTTGAGGACCAGACGAGCGAGGGCCCGACCGTCAACGTCAAGGCCGCCGCCGTCACCGCTGGGGGCTGGGTCGTCGTCGCCGCCGACGGCGGGCGCAACGTGCTCGGCTACGGCGAGGTGCCGGCCGGCTCGACGCCGACAGTGGTCCAGGTGTCACTGGCCGAGATCATCACCGAGCCGACAGAGCTGGTTGCCCGGCTCTACGACGACGCCAACGGCGATGGCATCTTCGGCGCCGGCGACAAGCCCGTGACCAACGACGACAACGACAACGACGACGCCGGGTTCCCGGGCGAGAGCGCGACGTTCATGTTCACCGGCGCCGACGTCGTCAACAACTGATGACTCCCCGTCGCCGTCGGGGCGCCGTCCTGCTGCTCTCAGCTGCCGTGCTGTTCGTGCTGGTCGGCGACGATCGCCCGCTGCGCTTCCAGTGGGTGGCGCTGGTGACCGGCCTGGGCTATCTCGCGGCGGCGGCGGTCGGTGGGCGCAGCGGTGACCTGTGGGGCCCGGGCCTGGTGGTGTCGGGCTTCGGGCTCGGCGCGGTGCTGACGACAGGCGGTCCGCTGGGTGGCGACCTGTTCGCACCCGTTGTCCTCACGACCGTCGGCGCAGGAGCGGTGCTGGCCCAGCTGCTGCCGAAGGTCGGCATCTCGGTCGAGCCGATGTCGGTGGCCGCCTCGGTGCTGCTGTCCGGGGTGTTCTTCCTGCTCAGCGAGCGGCGGGTGCTCGATCTGCGCTCCACGCTGCTCTACTCAGGGCTGCTTGCGGCCTGGGGCCTGTGGGAGATGCGTCCGGACCGGACCAGCGCCGACAGCTCGGCCGCCAGCCGCGCCCCCATCACGCCGTAGCCCCTGGTCGTCGGGTGCAGGCGGTCCCGGTGCAGGAAGCCCGGCAGCCGGCCCACGGTCCAGCCACCTGACAGCGGACTGAAGAACGGCAGGCCGCGCTCGGCGGCCACCCCGGCGACCACCGAGTCGACGACTGCCCGCGCGGGGTCCACCCGCCCCGGCGGCGGCGGGTCGTACGCCCCCATCAGGACGATCTGGGCCTGGGGCTGACGACGCCGCACCTCGTCGACGACAGCTTCGACGGCGGCGCGTACCAGTCCTGGGTGTGCGGCGTGGTGGGCGTCGTTGGTCCCACCCTCCAGCAGCATGACGTCGTAGCGGCCGGCCAGCGCCCCAGGTCGGCGCAGCCGGTCGAGGTAGCCGGGGGAGCGGCCGCTGGTGGTATTGCCGATGCCGCCCCAGGCGTCGACCTCGACGGGCCAGTGCAACCGCTCGGCGGCGATGCGCGCCATGATCGGCCGGCGAGGGCTCGCGCCGGTGCCGGCCATGAGGCTGTCGCCGAAGAAGTACGCCGAGACCGCCGCAGGCGCAGACACCGGTGGGCCGGCTGCAGCAGGGAGCCCACACAGACCGAGGCTCAGCAGCGCTCCGAGGATGCCGAGCCGTCGTGCGATCCGGGATCGGCTAGTGACCATGAGGATAGGTCGGCAGGCCAGGTGTCGCCCCGCAGTCCTTCGGCAGATCTGGCGGTCCGAACACGGACGAGGAAGGACACTTCGAGCAGCAGGTAGTCAAGATCGGCTGCGAGCCGTACTTTGTGTGCTGTGGATCTTCCCTCTGCGCACCCGCCGGTCTCCGACCGCTTCGCCGAGTCGGTGCGCCACGTCCAGGCGTACGTCCGCAGCGAACCGGGTGCGCATGCCAGCCTGATGGCGGCCGCCCGCCAGGACCCAGAGGGGATGACCGTCTCCCTGGTGGCCCTCGGCGCGGTCCTGCTCGACCTCGTGGCCGGAGCCTTCCGGCTGGACCCCGACGCGATGCTCGACAAGGTCTCAGCGCAGGTCTCGGCGGCCGAGCGTGGCCGCAGCGTCTCGCCGCTCACCGGCCAGGTGCCCAGCCAGCCGTAGCGTGACTGCGTGACCGCGCGCCTGTCCGATGTCGTCGACGTCCTCGACGGGCTCTACCCGCCGTCGTGGGCGCAGGACTGGGACGCCGTGGGATTGGTCTGCGGTGACCCCGACGCGGTCGTACGCCGGGTCCTGCTCGCCGTCGACCCGGTCGCTGCCACCGTCTCCGAGACCCTCGACGGGGGTTTCGACCTGCTGCTGACGCACCATCCGCTCTATCTGCGCGGCACGACCTCGGTCGCGGCGACCACCGCCAAGGGTCGGGTCGTGCACCGCCTGATCGCAGGTGGCGCAGGGCTCTTCGTCGCGCACACCAACGCCGACGTCGCCGACCCGGGCGTGTCAGACGCCCTCGCGGCGCTGTTCGACCTGCACGAGTTGCGGCCCCTTCAGCCAATCGTCGACCCGCTGGACACACTGGTCGTCTTTGTCCCGACTGACGACGCCGAACGGCTGCTGGACGCCCTGTCCCGCGCCGGGGCCGGAGCGGTCGGGGCGTACGACCGCTGCGCCTGGAGCACTCCGGGCACCGGCACCTTTCGGCCGCTGCCGGGTTCCTCGCCCGCCGCCGGTGTCGTCGGACGCGTCGAGCAGGTGGCCGAGACCCGGCTGGAGCTGGTGCTCGCGCGCGACCGCCGCCGGGCCGTGCTCACGGCGCTGCACGCGCTTCACCCCTACGAGCAACCGGCGTACGAGCTGATCGAGCTGGTCGAGGAACCCGGGCCGCGAGGGCTGGGTCGCCTCGGCCGGCTGCCCGAGCCGCTGCGGCTGGGGGAGCTGACCGAGCTGGCCGCGCGGGTGCTGCCCGCGACCGCCTGGGGTGTACGGGCGACCGGCGACCCCGACCGCCTGATCACCACCCTGGCCGTCTCCGGCGGGTCGGGGGACAGCCTGCTGCGCGAAGCCGCTGCGGCGGACGCGTTCCTCACCGCCGACCTGCGTCACCACCCGGCCAGTGAGGCGCCCGAGGGGTTGGCGCTGCTGGACGCCGCCCACTGGGCGACCGAGTGGCCGTGGCTGGCCGACGTCGCCGCCCGTCTGGGTGCCGCGACTACGGTGGAGACGGTCGTGTCGACGCACGTCACCGACCCCTGGACGCACGCCGCGAGGAGCACCCGCTAAGTGAAGGCCGATCCGTTCGTGCAGCTGCGCCTGCTGGAGCTGCAAGGTCTCGACACCACGGTCGACCGCCTGACCCACCGCCGCCGGACGCTGCCCGAGGCCGCCGAGATGACCCGCCTGGACGGACAGGTCGACGCACTGCGCGACGCAGTCGTCCGGGTGGAGACCGAGGTGTCGGACCTCGCGCGCGAGCAGGCGAAGTTCGAGCGCGAGATCGACCAGGTGCGCAGCCGGCGCGACCGGGATGCCGAGCGCCTGGCCAGCGGCGCCATCACGGTGGCCAAGCAGCTGCAGGACCTCGAGCACGAGGTGGCCTCCTTGGCCCGCAGGCAGTCCGCCCTGGAGGACAGTGAGCTCGAGGTCATGGAGCGCGCCGAGACCGCCCAGGCCGAGCTCGACCGGTTGGTGGGTCTGCGGGCGGAGCACCTAGCCGCCCGCGGCGTCGCCGAGCTCGCCCGCGACGCTGCCCTGGTCGACATCGCCGCCGAGCTCGAGCGGACCACCACCGCGCGGGCCGCGCTGGCCACCGGGCTTCCCGCTGACCTGCTGGCCCTGTACGAGCGGCTGCGGGCGTCGGAGGGCGGTGTCGGCGCCGGCGAGATCAGTCGCGGTCGCTGCGGCGGCTGCCATCTGGACCTCATGAACAACGAGAAGAGCGAGATCCGCGCGGCACCCTCCGACGAGGTGCTGCGCCACGAGGAGTGCGGCCGGATCATGGTGCGGACGGCAGAGTCCGGCCTGTGACCGGCCGCCGGCTGATCGTGGAGGCCGACGGCGGTTCGCGCGGCAACCCCGGCCCGGCCGGCTACGGCGCGGTCGTGCGTGACGCCGCGACCGGCGCGGTCCTGGCCGAGTGCGCCGCTGGCATCGGCCGGGCCACCAACAACGTCGCGGAGTACGGCGGGCTCATCGCCGGCCTGACCGCCGCCCTGGAGCTCGGCCCCGCGGACGTCGAGGTACGGATGGACTCCAAGCTCGTCGTGGAGCAGATGAGCGGGCGCTGGAAGGTCAAGCACCCGGCGATGAAGCCGCTTCAAACGCAGGCGGCAGCCCTAGCCGCCGGGCTGCCCGCCGTGCGCTACACCTGGATCCCGCGAGCGCAGAACCCGCACGCCGACCGGCTCGCGAACGAGGCGATGGACGCCGCAGGTCGCGGGCAGGTGTGGCGGCCCGGCGGTGACAGTGGCCCGGCCGACGCCGCCGACACCTGGCTGGCGGAGAACGAGCCGGCCGTTGTGCAGCCGACCTGGTCGACGGCGTCGATGACCCCGACGACCACCCTGCTGCTGCGCCACGGACAGACCGTGCTGTCGGTCGACAAGCGCTTCTCGGGAGTCGGCGACCAGGAGCTCACCGACGTGGGCCGGGATCAGGCTGCGGCGGCCGCGGCCCGGCTCGCGACCAGCGGGGCGACGGCGGTCATCGCCAGCCCGGTGCGCCGGGCCCGCCAGACCGCTGAGCTGGTGGCTGCCGCTCTCGGGGTCGAGCTGGCGCTGGAGCCTGGACTGCGCGAGACCGACTTCGGCGACTGGGAGGGCTACACCTTCGCCGAGGTGCGCGAGCGGTGGCCCACCGAGATGGACGCCTGGCTGGCCGATCCCAGCGTCGCCCCGCCCTACGGCGAGAGCTTCGCCGCCACCGCCGATCGCGTGCGCGAGGCCCTCGACCGGGTGCTGGCGTCGTACGCGGGACAGACGGTCGTGCTCGTCAGCCACGTCACGCCGATCAAGACGCTGCTGCGCTTCGCTCTCGATGCGCCGCCGAGCGCGCTCTACCGGATGCATCTGGACCTGGCGGGCCTGTCGCAGGTGCAGTGGTACGCCGACGGCCCGGCGGTGGTGCGCTCGATGAACGACACCCACCACCTGCCGCACTGACAGGCGTGCACCCGAACGGGCGTACGCCGTGGTGCCCGGCCGGTCGACACACCTGCCATGGATCCTCTCGAGATGCTCGCGGCCGAGGTGTACGGCGACGTCGCCGTCACCGAGGTCATCCGCCCCGCTGCCGTGCTGCCCGAGACCGCTGCCCGGGTGGTGCTCGTCGAGCTCGCGCTGCGCGATGTGCGCTCCGGTGGTCACTGGGCCAGCAGCCCCACCCTGTGGCAGCGCTACGACCGGCCGTGGAACGGCGTCGGCTGCCCCGGCGACGCCGAGCTGGTCGGCAGCCTGCAGGTCAGCTACGGCACGCCCACGAAGTACGCCATCACCATCTACCGCGCCACCGTCACCAGCTTCGGGGCCCTGCACGGCTGGTCGGTCGAGGCCCTGTGCGACGAGGCGCTCGGCTACGGCGGCTACAGCCTGGCCGAATGCCCGCGGGCCGACCTCAAGCCACCGCCGAAGCCGTTCAAGATGGGGGCGTAGCCTTGCCCATGGGAACGAGTTGGCCGGACGGTCGCGGCAGCAGCCAGCTGTCGAGGAAAGTCCGGGCTCCACAGGGCAGGGTGGTCGGTAACACCGACCCGGGGTGACCCGCGGGAAAGTGCCACAGAGAACAGACCGCCAGCGTCCGCGCTGGTAAGGGTGAAACGGTGGAGTAAGAGCCCACCAGCGCCCGGGGCGACCCGGGCGGCTCGGCAAACCCCACCTGGAGCAAGGTCAAGAGGGGGCCCTCTCGGGGGATCCTGCGCAGGCGGGCTGCCCGTCCGATGCCTGCGGGTAGACCGCACGAGACCACCGGCAACGGTGGTCCTAGATGGATGACCGTCACCTCGACCCCGGTCGAGGTACAGAACCCGGCTTACAGGTCGACTCGTCCCCCCAAACGCCTTGGAATGCTGGTCCTGCAGGTCAGGTGCGGTACGACCCTGAGGATTGTGTCGACCTGACAGTCTCATCCTGCCTGACATCTCACTGCATGTGTGCGACCGGAGTGGTGATCGCGTCGAGTTGGCAGCCTCCTGGCTTGACGGCCGTGAGCGGCGTGCTGCGGCATCTCCGCAGGTGAAGGTCGGAGATCAGCTGTCTCGTTCCGCTTCTGGCTACGTCGCGACCGGTGTGGCGCTGAACACACGCTGACCACACGGGCCCGACGCAACTATGACCCTGGGCACAGGCGTTGTGCCAGCACCTCCCCACCCCCTTGCCTTGAGGATGCCGAATGCTCGTTCGCCCCTTGCTGT
>JBBPYI010000223.1:0-6558 GCA_038200075.1 Mycobacteriales bacterium | reverse complement strand
TGCTGACGTCGCCGATCAGCCTGCTGGTGCCGGCGCAGCGTCGTGCTGAGCCGTCCAGCTGAGCAGCTCGTCGACGCCCCAGGTGTTCACGACATCCTGGGGTCGCACCCCGCACAGGAAGGCCCGCTCGCAGCCGAGCACCTGCCAGTCGAGCTGACCCGGTGCGTGCGCGTCGGTGTCGATGGCGACCCGGCAGCCGGCCTCCAGCGCGAGGCGCAGCAGCCGCTTGGGCGGATCGAGCCGCTCGGGGCGGCTGTTGACCTCGACCGCGACGCCGAACTGCGCGCAGGCCGCGAACACGATCTCGGCGTCGAACTCGCTCTCGGGCCGACCCTTGCCGCCACGACCGTGACCGAGCACCTGCCGACCGGTGCAGTGACCCAGCACGTCGGTGTGCGGGTTGCTGATCGCCGCGACCATGCGGGCCGTCATCTCCTCGCGCGGCATGCGCAGCTTGCTGTGCACGCTGGCCACGACCAGGTCGAGCCGGGCCAGCAGGTCGGGGTCCTGATCCAGCGAGCCGTCGGCGTTGATGTCGCACTCGATCCCGGTCAGCACCCGAAACGGCGTGCCCCCGTCCGCGGCCAGGTCGGTGTTGAGCGCCTCGACGACCTCGAGCTGAGCGCGCAGCCGGTCGGCCGACAGCCCGTTGGCGACCGTCAGACGCGGTGAGTGATCGGTCAGCACGACGTACGCATGCCCGAGCGCTCTGGCTGTGAGAGCCATCTGCTCGATCGGCGATCCACCGTCGGACCAGTCGCTGTGGACGTGACAGTCGCCCTGCAGGGTGGCCCGTAGCGCCGCCGCACCCTCGGAGACCGGGGTGCCGTCCAGTGTCTGGACCCGGCGAAGGTAGACCGGCTCGGTGCCAGCGAGGGACTCCTGCACGACCAGGGCGGTGACCTTGCCGATGCCGGTGAGGTCCGTCAGCGTCCCGGCCTCGGCTCGGACGGCCAGCTCTGTCGGTGGGGTGCGCTCCACGACCGCAGCGGCTGTGCGGAAGGCCTTCACCCGGTAGGACGGCTCCAGCGCCCGCTCCAGGCAGAAGGCGATCGCGCGCAGGTCCTCGGCCGGCGAGCGCGTCACGCCCCGACCCCGTCGCGCAGGGGGTCGACCGGACGGCGGGTCTGCTCGGCCCGCCAGGCGGTGAAGATCGCGGTGCACAGCGCCGCCCAGCCCAGCCCCAGCAGCAGGCCGCCCACGACGTCGGACAGGTAGTGGACCCCGAGCAGCACCCGACTCGCGGCCACCACGACGGGCACGGCAACCGCCGCGGCGAGCAGCAGCCGGGGGCGGCGGACATGGGGCACGAGCAGCACGGCTGTCGTGGTCCAGAACACCGACGATCCCAGGGTGTGCCCCGAGGGGAAGGAGCCACCCAGGGCCGTCGCGACCGGGACGTCGAAGACGGGACGGACCCGGTCCACCGCCAGCTTGAGACCCTGCGACAGCACCAGCGCCCCGATCCGGGCCGTCACGACGTAGAGCGCGAGGCGGCCCCGACCACGAGTGACGAGGACGGCAGCAAGCACCGCAGCGCCAGCGGTCATGAGCAGCGGGTCGCCCAGCAGTGTGGCGATCTTCGCGGCGGCGAGCAGCGGCGCCGACGCCTCGACGGCCCGCTCGGCTGCAGCCGTGACGGCGAGGTCCGCACGCACCAGCGGGGCGTACTGCAGGCGCACGAGCACGGCGAGCGGGACCGCCGCCAGCACCAGGGCGAAGGCGCCGAGCAAGGACAGCAGGACGCGCAGCCCGGCGCGCTCGGCCGGCGGCGTGAGAGGGGCGGTCATGGCACCGACCCTGCCCCGAAGACCGGGCCCGGACGCGCCGAAGCCCGGCCGACCGTGGTCTGCCGGGCTCCGATCACGTGCCTAGGCCGTCGGGCGACGACGCCGAACGGGAGCGGCGACGGTGCGCGTACGCCGGGCGGGGGCGGGCTCCTCGTCCTCGTCGTGGTCGTCGTCGTCGGCGACCTCGGCCCGCATCTCGCGGGTCTTCTCGCGGCCCTTGTCCTGCGCGGTGCGAATCGCCTCGCGCGCCGGCTCGATGCCACCGACGCCGAACGCGATGATCAGCGGGACGACGATGAGCGCGACGAGGGCGTAGAAGATGCCCGTGACGATCAGCGGAGCAATCTCGAGCTGGTCGAGCGCAGCGAAGACGCCGATGGCGAGCACGAACAGCGACACGCCGTTGGCCAGCGCCTTGCCGTAGGACAGCCCACCGAGCGTGCTGCTCACGAGGTCCTTGACAGCCGCGGCCACCGCAGCCGCGATGACGACGATCAGGACGGCGACGAACAGCTTCGGCAGGAAGCGGATGATCTCGTCGAGGAAGCTGCTGATGGGGTTGTCAGCGCCGAAGACTCCGAAGGCCGCAGACAGCACCAGCAAGAAGATGAAGTAGTAGACGATCCGGGCCAGGATCGACGCCGCGTCGTACTTGCTCTTGGACAGAGCCTGCTTCACCCCGCCGCGCTCGACGAGGCTGTCGAAGCCGACCTTCTGCAGGATCTTGGTGAGGATCTTCTGCACGAACTTGGCCAGGATGATGCCGACGATCAGGATCAGCAGGAAGTAGCCGATCTTGGGCAGCAGAGCGATGCCGTCCTGGAAGGCGGTGTTGAAGCCCTCCTCGAAGTCGATGGCTGCGAGCGTGGTCATGGAAAAATTCCCCCAGGAAGATGTTCGGAGTGGATCGTTGAGACCCTGCGTACCACTTTGCCGGGCTCACAACCCGAAACGGAGCAATTCCGGGCGCGTCTCACACCACCTGATGCAGCCAGGTGACGGCTGCGCCGTCGCCCGCCTCCCGGAACGGCTCGAGCTCCTCGTCCCAGGCGCTGCCGAGCAGCCCGTCCAGGCCGAGCGCGAGCTGGGGGCCCTGAGCGGTGGCCAGCAGCGAGCGCAGCCGGTCCTCACCGACGAGCACGTCGCCGGTCGCGCCGGTCGTGGCGCGAAAGACCCCGAGCGTCGGCGTGACCGAGTAGCGCTCGCCGTCATAGCCGGGACTGGCGTCCTCGGTGACCTCGTAGCGCAGCACCGACCAGCCGCGCAGCGCTGCCGCGAGGCGACCCGCGGTGCCCGACCGCCCGCGCCAGCCGATCTCCGCACGCAGCTGCCCAGGCGCGAACGGCTGCTCGACCCAGGTCAGGCGGGCCCGCGTGCCCAGCTCAGCGGCGACCGCCCACTCCACATGGGGGCACATCGCGGGGGGACACGAGTGGATGTACAGCACGCCGACGGACACGGTGCCTCCTGGTGGACGAGGTTCGCCTTCCCCGACGGCCTCGGTCCTGCGGTGGTGACAACGTGACTGCTGGGACCTATGGTGCCACTGATGACGCTGCGTGGCTAGCCCTTCACGCATTCCGGCCGTGCGTACGGCCGGCTCAGGCCAGCCAGGCCTCGATACCGGCCAGCAGCCGGGTGCGCACGTCGTCGGGTGCGGCGCTGCCGCGTACGGCGTCGCGGGCGAGATCGGCCAGCGCCGCGTCCGACAGGCCCTGCTGGTCGCGGACCGCGGCGTACTGCTCGAGCAGGCCGGACCGGAACAGCAGCGGGTCGTCGGCACCGAGCGCCACCCGCACCCCGGCGGCCTTGAGCTCGCGCACCGGCACCTGCTCGAGCGCGCCTGCGACGCCCAGCGCCACGTTGGAGGCCGGGCAGACCTCCAGCACCACGCCGCGCTCGGCCAGCAGCGCCATGGTCTCGGGGTCCTCGACGGCCCGTACGCCGTGGCCGAGGCGGTCGGCGTGCAGCGCCTCGACGGCCCCGCGCACCGACCGGGTGCCGCGCATCTCCCCCGCGTGCGGCACCGACAGCAAGCCGGCCGACCGGGCGATGGCGAAGGCCTTGGCGAACTCCTGTGGCCGACCGCGCGTCTCGTCGTTGGACAGCCCGAAGCCGACCACGCGTGGCTGACCGTCGCGGGTACTCGCGTAGCGGCGGGCCACCCGCGCCAGCGTCTCGGCGTCGGCCGGGTGGCGGGTGCGGTTGGCCGCGACCACCAGCGCCATGCCGACACCGGTCCGGTCAGCCGCGGTCGCCATGGCGTCCAGCACGATCTCGACGGTCGCCGACAGGCCGCCGAGCCGCGCGGCGTAGGACGAGGGGTCGACCTGCACCTCGACCCAGCCCGAGCCCGCGGCGCGCTCGTCCTCGGCGATCTCCAGCACGAGCCGGCGCACCTCGTCCGGCCCCTGCACGACCTCGCGCGCCGCGTCGTACAGCCGCTGGAAGCGCGACCAGCCGCGGCGGGCGGTCACGTCCAGGCGGGCGCCGACCGGGTCGAGCAGCTCGGGCGGCAGCCGGCGGCCCTGCTCAGCAGCCAGCTCCACAACGGTCGCCGGCCGCATCCCGCCTGCCAGGTGCAGGTGCAGGTGGGCCTTCGGGAGGGTGGACAGGTCGCGCACGGTCACCATCGTGTCGCACCCCTCTCGCGGCTGGCCTATCGGCGACAATGGCACGCCCAGCGAGAGGAACCCGTGAGCAGCCCGGCCGTCAGCAGCAGCCCCTCCCGAGAGAGCGGCTACACCGCCAAGCACCTGTCCGTGCTGGAGGGGCTCGAGGCGGTCCGCAAGCGCCCGGGCATGTACATCGGGTCGACCGACTCCAAGGGCTTGACCCATCTGGCGTACGAGATCGTCGACAACGCCGTCGACGAGGCGCTGGCCGGTCACTGCGAGCGCATCGAGCTCGTCCTGCACCCGGACGGCTCGCTGGAGGTGCACGACGACGGCCGCGGCATCCCCGTCGACATCGAGCCCAAGAGCGGCCTGACCGGGGTCGAGCTGGTGCTCACCAAGCTGCACGCCGGCGGAAAGTTCGGCGGTGCGGGTTACAAGACCTCCGGCGGCCTGCACGGCGTCGGCGCCTCGGTCGTCAACGCCCTGTCCCGCCGCCTGGACGTGGTTGTACGCCGTGGGGGTCGCCTGCACACCATGTCGTTCAGCCGTGGCGTGCCCGGTGTCTTCGACGGGGACGGACCGGCCGCCGCCTTCACCCCCCGCGACGGTCTGTCGGTCGCCGGCAAGGCGCCCCGTACGACGACCGGGACATCGGTGCGCTGGTGGCCCGACCTGCCGCTGTTCGTGGCGAAGTCCGAGGTCGACGTCGAGCAGCTGCACGACCGGCTGCGCCAGACCGCCTTCCTGGTGCCCGGCCTGACGTTGGCCCTGCTGGACCGCCGCTCCGGCGAGCTGGTCGAGCAGACCTTCCGCTTCGACGGCGGTACGGCCGACTTCGTCGAGCACCTGGCCACCGACGGGGCCGTCTGCGACCCGATCCACCTGGTCGGCAACGCGACCTACAAGGAGACCGTCCCGGTCCTGGACGACGCCGGCCACATGGTCACGACCGTGGTGGAGCGCGACTGCGAGGTCGACATCGCGCTGCGCTGGGGCACGGCCTACGACACGACCGTGCAGTCGTTCTGCAACGTCGTGTCGACCCCGCACGGCGGCACCCACCAGAACGGCTTCGAGCGGGCGCTGCTCAAGACGCTCAACGACGCGATGAAGGCGACCCGCGTGCTGCGGGCCAACGACGAGCCGGTCGTGAAGGACGACGTGCTCGAAGGGCTCACCGCTGTGGTCACGGTGAAGGTCCCGGAGCCGCAGTACCTCGGGCAGACCAAGGACGAGCTCGGCACCCCCGGTGTCGCCAAGATCGTGGCCGACGTGGTGGCGCGGGGCTTGAAGACGCAGTTCCTGGACGACCGCAAGCGCAAGGCGCAGGTCAAGGTGGTGCTGGAGAAGGTCGCCGCGGCCGCCAAGACCCGGCAGGCCGCCCGTGCCTCCAAGGACGCGGCCCGGCGCAAGACCGCGCTCGAGTCCTCCACCCTGCCGGCCAAGCTCGCCGACTGCCGCTCCACCGACGTCTCGCGCACCGAGCTGTGGCTGGTCGAGGGCGACAGCGCGCTCGGCACCGGCAAGCTGGCGCGCAACTCGGAGTTCCAGGCGCTGCTGCCCCTGCGCGGCAAGATCCTCAACGTCCAGAAGGCCGGCGTGTCGGAGATGCTGTCCAACGCCGAGTGCGCCTCGATCATCCAGGTCGTCGGGGCCGGCACCGGCCGCACGTTCGACCTCGAACAGATGCGCTACGGCAAGATCGTCATCACCACCGATGCCGATGTCGACGGCGCGCACATCCGCTGTCTGCTCATCACCCTGTTCGCCCGCTACATGCGCCCGGTCATCGAGTCGGGTCGGCTGTTCGCGGCCGTACCGCCCCTGCACCGCATCGAGGTGGCCGGCGCCAAGGAGCCGATCTACACCTACAGCGAGAAGCAGATGCAGGGCGAGCTGCGCAAGATCGCTGCGCGCGGGGCGAAGGTCAAGGGGCAGATCCAGCGCTACAAGGGCCTGGGCGAGATGGACCCGGACCAGCTGGCCGAGACCACCATGCATCCTGCGTCGCGCACGTTGCGGCGCATCAACCCCGGCGCGGTCGACTCCGCCGAACGCGTCCTGGAGCTGCTCATGGGCAACGACGTGGCGCCCCGCCGCGACTTCATCGTCTCCTCGGCGTCCCGGGTCAACCGCGACCTGCTCGACAC